>JAUVQR010000154.1 GCA_030598065.1 Planctomycetota bacterium
GAGGAAAAGAACGACCCCAAGTTTGCGAAGGCACTGGCAGGTCTCTGTGACGTCTTCATCCAGGACGCCTTCGGCAACTGCCACAGGGACCACGCCTCCATGGTAGGCATAAACGAATTCGTGCCCCTATCGGCCGCCGGGTTCCTGGTCAAGAAGGAACTTGATTACCTTGAGAAGGCCATAGACAACCCCATGCGCCCCATGGTGGTGGTGCTTGGTGGCGCGAAGATATCGGACAAGATAAAGATTATCAAGAACCTCACAAAGCATATCGACAAGATAATCATAGGCGGCGCGATGGCCTTTACGTTCCTGAAGGCCCAGGGCTACGAGATAGGCAAGTCCCTGGTGGAAGACGACATGATAGGAGAGGTAAAAGACCTACTGCAAGAGACCGCCGCTTCCGGCCTCAAGTTTTATCTGCCGGTGGATTTTGTGGTTGCAGAGAAGTTTGCCGCAGACGCCGAGAGCAAGGTGGTGACCTACCAGGAGATGCCTGCCAACTGGTACGGGCTTGACATAGGCCCGGCCAGCACCACGCTGTTCCTGGAGGCCATCAACAACGCAAAGACCATACTGTGGAACGGCCCTATGGGTGCGTTTGAGATGGACGCCTTCAGTCGTGGCACTTACGCTATCGTAGAGGCCGTCGTCAAATCACACGCGCGCACAATAGTGGGCGGGGGCGACACCGACGTGGCGCTACACAAGGCCGGGGAGACCCACAACGTCTCGTATATTTCAACCGGCGGCGGTGCCTTCCTGAAACTGCTGGAAGGGAACAAGCTGCCCGCCATTACCGCCCTTACCGATAAGAAGGACCTTGCGGAAAAAGTCCAGGTGGCTGCTACCGGAAAGTGACTTCAGAAAGACACGGCATAAAGTGAATATAAAAATAGCGGCCTCAATACTGGCGGCCAACCCGCTGAGGTTGGAAGAAGATATAATCAAGGTCCAGGATGCCGGCGTAGACATGATACACGTTGACGTGATGGACGGTCATTTCGTGCCCAACCTTACGATGGGGCCGTTCATAGTCAAGGGCCTCAAACAGATAGTCAAGGTCCCCATGGGGCTTCACCTGATGGTCGAGTACCCCTCAAGGTTTATAAAGCAGTTCAGGGAGGTGGCAAACGAGGGGGATTTCTTTGAGTTCCATATAGAGTCCAAGGACGACCCCAGGGAGGTAATACGTCAGGCGAAGGAGGCCGGTTTCCGAACCGCCATCACGCTCAACCCCCCCACGCATCAGTCGAAGGTGGAGGACCTGCTGGGTGAGGTGGACATGGTGCTGGTAATGTCTGTAAACCCCGGTTTTGCCGGCCAGAAATTCATACCGGACGTGCTGCCGAAACTGAGGCATCTGAGGGAAGCGGCCCCGGAGGGGCTCGACATAGAGATTGACGGGGGGATAACGGAAGAGAACGTTGCCCTGGTGGCGAGCCAGGGGGCGAACGTCATAGCCGCCGCATCGGCGATATTCAAGGCGCCCGACCCGTCTCAGGCGGTGAAGAACCTTAGACGCCTCGCCCAAGAGGCCTCCAGGTCGATGGTATAGAGAGATTAGAGGTTATATGCGAAAGAAAAAAGGTGTAATAACTGACGGGCTGTGGATACGCTGTGAAGCCTGTAAGGGTTCCGTGTACAAAAAGGCCATGGAAGAGAGGCTTGACGTATGCCCGGAGTGCAACCACCACTTCCGCATCCCGGCCAGAAAGAGGGTGCAGATAACCCTTGACGAAGGCTCTTTCGAGGAACTCTGGGCTGACATGCGCCCGGTGGACCCCATAGAATTCACGGACCGCATCGGTTACAAGGAAAGGGTCACTAAAGAACAGGAAAAGACCGGCCTGAAGGAGGCCATCATTATAGGCCTGGGCAGGATAGGGAACAAACAGGTCATATTCGGCGTCACCGACTCAAACTTTATCATGGGCAGTATGGGCTCGGTGATGGGTGAGAAGATTGCGCGCGCGGCCGAAAAGGCCGCGGAGACGAGGCTGCCTCTCATTATCGTGTCAGGCTCCGGCGGGGGGGCAAGGATGCAGGAAGGCATGTTCTCCCTCATGCAGATGGCAAAGACCAACGCGGCCATAGCCCGCCTGCACGAGGCCGGCGGTATATTTATTTCAGTCCTCACCGACCCGACGATGGGTGGCGTTATGGCCAGTTATGCGTCACAGGGAGACATAATCATGGCCGAGCCCGGGGCCTTGATAGGGTTCGCGGGCCCCAGGGTGATACAACAGACCATAAAAAAGACGCTGCCACCGGACTTCCAGTCCGCAGAATTTCTTTTAGAACACGGCTTCCTGGACATGATAGTGTCAAGGCAGGACCTGAAAAAGGAGTTGACCAGGATTATTGCTTATTTGAACGGCCCTGTCGTTGAGACCGCGGAGGAAGAGACCGAAGAGACAGTGGAACAACAGGCAGACAGTACCGTAGATTCCGATGGTTAATAATTTTCTGAGTAATATTGGAGGAGTTTAACTAATGGCAAGACCTACAGACCCGATGAGGGACCATCACAAGGCATTAGAGGAGCAGCTTCACGGCTTCTTTAATTTTATAGAGACCCTGGATAAATTCGGCGCGGAGGAGAAGGAAAAGCTAAAAGAGTTTGCCGCCTTCCTCAAGAACGACATCCTTCCCCATGCCGAGGGAGAAGAAAAACACCTGTACAAGAAGGTCGGTGAGTTGATGGGCAACCCGTTGTTCACAAAGACGATGGAGATTGACCACCAGCACATAACACAGTTCATCTCCGACCTGGAGACCGAAATAAACAACATCTTTAAGGAAGCTGCCGACGTAACCATAAAAAAGTTACAGCAGACGGCAGGCAAACTCCGGGGAATAATGGAACTACACTTCCAGAAGGAGAACGACGTCTATCTGCCCATCCTTGATGAAAAGCTCTCGGCCGAACAGGTCTACCTGGAAGTAATTAAGCCCATGCATGGCCACGGTGGTGGTCACGGCGGCGGACACGGTCACGAAGGGCACGGCCATGGTCATGGTGGACATGGTCACGGACACGGGGGACACGGTCATAGTCATGGGCACGAAGGGCATGGTCATGAGGGTCACGGGCATAAGGGCCACAGTTGTGGTTAGCAGGCTTAACCGCCGGGGGCGGGGAGAGATGCCCTGTCCCCATTTGAATAGGGGAGACTGACATGAGACACATAACGACAGTCGCTGTGCTGGTTAGTGTTTTCCTCTTCGTACTTGCCCCGGTCGTACAGGCCAAGGAGTCCATCGAGTGGCTTGAGGGCCCGGAGGGCCTTGCCACGGCCAAGGAAAGGGCCGCGGACGAGAACAAGCTCCTGCTGCTCGACTTCTTCCACCCCGACTGAGGCGGCTGTCAACAGCTGGTTGCTGATACATATCCCGATAAAGACGTAACGGCGCTGATAAACGAGCACTTCATCCCCGTCAAGTTGCATATCGGCAAATACAGAGACCTTGTAGAGGAGTATGAGGTCGTCTGGACACCTACCGTAATCGTGGCCACAGCCGACGGCACCGTCCACCACAGGTCGGTAGGTCCCCTGCCCCCCAGGGAGTTCATGGCCCAGTTAGCTTTCGGCATCGCCAAGGCCGACTTTGACCGGGGAGATTATGCAGAGGCGAGCAAAATTTTCAGAGAGGTCCTTCAGCAATACTCTACGTGCGACTGCGCCCCCGAGGCCATGTACTGGCTGGGGGTCTCCGAGTATAAACGCACCGGCTCAGTGGACGCCATGAAGGCCGAATGGCGAAAACTCCTGGAAGAATACCCCGACAGCCCCTGGGCCAAGAAGGTGGGTTTTATAAAAGACAAGTAGTCTATGAAAAAGGCCACGCTCAACTACGTAGTGGATGCCGTTCAAGCGCTGCTGCTTCTTTTTCTGATAGTCACGGGTATCATTCAAGGTTGGATAATCCAGCAGGGTTTCAGGTATAGGAGCGGCAGAGGCCCGGCGGAGTACGATACGTTTCTGGGCATCGACCGCCACACTCTTATAACCTATCACAAGTGGGTTGCCGTAGCCTTCATCGCGCTTGTAATAGCCCATATAGTCCTGCACTGGGGCTGGATTACCGGCAAGAGCCGCGGCATTTTTGGTAAGAGACGGCAGCCTTAATTCCCGCTCCATTCTGGGTGGAGCGCCGCAAGACTAAAGTCCTGCGGGACCGGTGATACTTAATTATCCGGTGAGTGTCATACGGCAATTGAAATTCTATTCTTTTCCGGTATAATGCGTGTTTGCCGCAGGTTGTAGCAGATATAAGATCCCCAGTAGCTCAATGGTAGAGTAGGCGGCTGTTAACCGCTTGGTTAGAGGTTCGAATCCTCTCTGGGGAGCCAGATTGCTGTCTGAGAGCGTATCCCAGACGTACATAAAGGAAATAGCCCTGTTTCGGGTGGACGCCCGTATAGGGCTATTTTTATACTGTCTGGGGCAAGGATAGCCCTGTGGAGGACGAGGTTCAAGAGCTCC
>JAUVQR010000253.1 GCA_030598065.1 Planctomycetota bacterium
GCTCACTGGGGTACCAGCCGCCGGCACCAGAAGCAATAGAACCCCTGCCGCAGAGCTCCGGGGCTACGCCCCTCCACCCTCTCTGAGCCCCTCTCGACGAAGGGTTCAAAAAACCCCGCTTTTGTTGTCGTTCCAGGGAAGTGTGGTATAATTAGTATAGATATAGTACATAGCGTGTGGGAACCAAGGGTGCGAGTAGCCCCCGCATCAAACCTTACCCTGGAAAGGGTATCTGGGGAAAAACCCCTTAAAGCAGTAAAAGAAGGAAATAAAGTTCTTGTAGGGAGCTGCAAAAAACACACCCTTGGTTCCCTTTTTTTGCCGCCTTTTATCAAATATCGCAGCTACGCGGGACGGATTTAGCTATACCCTCAGTATTATCATGCCAAGCTATCTGGCTTAGCCACTCTTACAAATCGGACAAAGCCCCAGCACCTTCAGGGCCACCATAGCTACAATTATTACCGCAAGGGCAATCGCAACCTTCTTCCAGGGGATAGATTCTAGCACGGTTTTTCTCCTTTCTTTCGGCTCAGTCCTGACCGGGAGCCAGATTTTGAGAATAGCTGTACTTCACCGGCATATTTCTATACGAAGAAATTTACCGCTAACACGCAGCGTTGTCAAGCTAAACACAGCCATTGCAACTTATAGGGCGTAGCATCCCGCTGCGCGTGGCGCTTCCGCAGCTCGGACTCCTTATCCCGGAGTATGTGCAAGGTCAAGGCCAGGTCCTTCGCCGCCCGGGCCAGGGCAAAAGCTACTTCATCCGGCGCCTGACCCTTAAGCGATTCCAGAAACCCATTAAGGTCCTTCTGCGACGGTTCATCCAGGTACAATGAACCGGACTCTATCCACTCGAACGCCTCTGAGGCCGCCGGATAGGCCCATGTCCTCTTGTAATCCTCTGCAATCCGGTCAGCGGACTCCAGTGCCAGGGCAAGCGTCTCGCGGGCCCCGGCAAGGTCGCCTGCCTTGACCTGCTCGGCTGCAATCAACTGGTAAGTGGCACGCCTCTCATCGGCGTCCGGAATCTGCGCGGCAGTATCCAGGGCGGCCGCTACATCACCTACCTTTGCCTGTGAAAAGGCGAGACTCCTGTAACTCAAGGACCGTGAGAAATCATCTGCCTGCTCGCCGGCCGCCCACATGGCCAGCATAAAGGACACGTCGGCACCTTCGGTATCACCCGCCTCCGCCTGAATCAACGCAATCTCCCGATGGGTCTTCGCCTCCCACGAGACCTCTGTAATCTTCTCGGCCGTCTCACCGGCGCCCTTTATGTCACCGGCCTTGGCCTGAGCCAGGGCAATCTCACGATATGCAAGCGTCTTATAGGACTCATACGGAATCTGTTCAACGGTCTCGCCGGCGTCTTCCGTAAGACCCGCGTGCGCCTGGTTCTCCGTAATCTCTTCATAAATCTTTGACAGATCATGCTCGTCCGTAATGTGCGCGGCGGCTTCCCTGGCCAGCAAAAATGTTTTACGGGCGGCGGCTGTGTCACCGGCATTGCTCTCATCAAAGGCGATGTTGCTATATGCCTTATACCTCTCTTCATCGTCTGCGACCTGCGCCGCGACCTCTCTGGACTGCTCAAACGTCGTACCGGCTGCGGCGGTGTCACCCGTCTTGGCCTGCGCCTCACCGATATCACTATAGGACCATGCCCTACGCATACCGTCCGGTACCTGTGACGCCGCTTCCGCGGCAAGCGCAAACGTCTTGCGCGACCCTGCCACATCGCCCTTCTCATACTGCTCTAAGGCCAAATGGGAATAGAGGTTAGCCCTATCATAGGCATACTGCACCTTCGCTGCGGTCTCCACCGCCCCTACCGTGTCACCGTTGTGGTCCTTCATATAGGAAATAGACCTGTAGGTCTCGGACGCAAGGTAATCGACCTGAATCTGCGCGGCGGCGGCCTCTTTGGCCATGTGGACAAGGTCCTTGATACTCGCATTCAGATCGGCCTCAAGTCCTTTAATGTGCTCCCGGACCTCCTTCTTGTCGGGAGCGTCCGGCTTTACGGCGAGATATGCGTGGTACCACACAATGGCCTGCACCTCGTGCCTGCCTAGCCTGTCGTAGGATTCGGCAAGGTTGAACAGCACCTGCGGTGACGCAGGGGCGGCCTCCCACGCCTCACCAAAATACTCTACCGCCTGTTCCCATTCATTTTGTTCGCCGGCGTCCAGCCCGCGCTCAAAAGCAGACTGTGCATCGGGAGGTAGCAAGGCAACAGGAGGCGGGGATGTGGCTGAACACCCGGTCATTACCACAAAAACCAAGAACCCGGCCAATACAACCTGGGGCATTGTGATTGCTCCGGCATAAGCTGATGCTATTGATACTACAGACACTCTAGCGGGTTTATTCATTCTACTCACCCTCTACCGCACACCTTGCAGCTTTGTATCCAGGCGGCCTACGAGAGTGGTGCGACCCCGGCCCAGCTGCCAATCTGTCCGGGTCTGATGTAAGACACTTGCACCGTCCTATATGAAGATGAAGTCATATCGTGTGATTTTCGAAAGGGGTGATTTTCTCAAACAATGACCCCTTGTGAGTCATTTTCGTTATTTTTCCTCTTCTTGCTCCTTCTTTATTGTCTGTATCATCTCCTCCACGGCCTTCTTAAACTCGGCGTCTTCGTTCATACGCTGAGCCAACTGGGTATATCGTTCGA
>JAUVQR010000174.1 GCA_030598065.1 Planctomycetota bacterium
AACTATGGTCAAGTCCACGCCCAGGCGCTGGAACAGGAGCAGTCTGTGCCCCATTGAGGTGATGAAACTGGGGGTGCTGCCGCTCAAGACGTTTCTTGGATGCTTGGCGAAGGTGAGTACGACGGAGTCGCCCTGGAGCTCTTTGGCCGCTCTTACCGTCTCGTTAATCACCGCCTGGTGGCCACGGTGTACACCGTCGAATCCGCCTATTGTGATGACCGGCCGGGTGAGTTCGCCCGGCAGGGTATTTATTCCGTAAAGGGTATTCATTTATTTTGTCAGTCTTGCCTTCTTCTTGATACCGTCTGACCAGTGGATGACGAACTTTTTTTGTTTTTCCATCAGATACTTGCGCGCCAGGTTTGCCCTGTCCTCGTCAAATTTCTTTTTGTCCGCCCCTTTCTTCTCGGTAAGCCTTATAATATATACGGCCTTGTTGCCCGTTTCTTCGGTCACTATCCCCAATTCGCCCGGGCGTAGCTTAAAGGCGCTTGTCGCTACATGCGGCACGTCGGCCTCAAGTTCATTTATATAACGGTGGGGTTTGCCGTCTTTTATCTCCGGCCTTGTGAAAAACTCCGTCTTCCTCTTTGAAAACAGGACGGACCCGCCCTCTTTATTCAGCAATTCAAGACCTTCCTCGAAAGACGTCTTGTTTGCTTTTTCCACGAAACGCTCGGCCAGCTCCCTGGCCCTTGCGAGGGCCTTTTCTTCTTTCACGTCCTGCGTTACCTTTTCCCTTATTGCCTCCAATGGCGGGGCGGAGGGTTCTTTTACGGAGATTACCTGGAAGATAAACTTGCCGGCCGGGGCGTCAAGCGGCGCACTTGGGTCGTATTTTTCTCTTTCAAAGAACCTTGAGTACACCGATTTGTCCGCGTCTCTTATGACGTCCCTGGCCTCTTCCCCGGTAAAATAGTCGCTTTCCTTATGGAATATACCTATGGAGCCGCCGATGTCCGAAAAATTGATCTGCTCAGTCCGTCCGAGACGTTCGTAAATCGTCTCATCGGCGGTGCTTATCAGTTCGTTAACAAGCTCCTTCGATTTCTCCCTTTCCAGAAGCTTGCGTATATCCGCCTGAACCTCCACGAACGGCTTATATTGAGGCGGTTGGGGGTTTTTGTCTTCGGCTTTTTTGTCGCCATCATTTTCTGGTTTTTCTTCTTTCTTGTATTTTACTTCTTTGTTTTCGTCGTAGTAGGCCTGTATCTCGTCTTCAGTAACGGTAACGTTCTTTTTTACGTCTCTGTAACGCGCCATCAGGTATTCTATCTTTGTCTTCTCAGGTTCTTTATATCCAATTATTCCTTCTGACGGATTGGGGAAGTTGTTCTTGTGTTCGTTATGGAAGGCGGTGATTTCTTCGTCCGTTACGCTGATGTTTTTTGCCAGGTCACGGGCCCCGAGGGTCACAAATTCTATCTTCGCCTCCTCGTTGTCTCTCGCGTATATCTCCCATGCCTCGCCCTTTGTCATCTTAACGTTGCCGGAGAGCAGGACGTGCATCTTCTCTATAAGCAGCGCCTCCCTGTACGTCATTAGCAGTTGCGCTTCGGTTACCCTGTAGTTCTGGCATAAGAACTTGATTATCTGGCCTGTCGGCACGCCCGAACTTCCCAGCACGGTGGCTCCCAGGGTCTTAATCCGGTCGATTACCTCATCGTTAGATACGGCTATTCCCATACTATCTGCCTGTTTTACCAGCGTTAACTGCTCCCACACCAGTTTGCCCAGCGGCAGGTTTTCTTGCTTAAGGAAGACCCTGTGCCAACGCATCATCGCGTCGTTGAACTCTTCCACGGAGACCTTCTGGCCCATTATAGTCCCTATCGGTTTCTTGGGTATCAGATAGCTGGCGGAAAACCCTATACCCCATGCCGCCATGGCGAAGACCATGACGATGTACATCTTCTTCTTATGCGTCCTCATCCAGTTAAGTGCCATAGGATACCTTTCAGTGACTATAACTATTTCAGTGTTGCTTGAAGCCCCAAAAACTCAATTATATATGATTTTAATGCCCCATCAACTGCTTTTTGGGTGCCGAGTTTCTAACGCCTGAAAGAAAAAAGCCCTTGACAGCGTTCATACACTTCCATTATTAGAGTTCTTTGCGGCAAAACAGGACTCATTAGGGTAGGGGCTGGCTTATGCGGACATGGGAGTTGGACGGATATGACAAAGCGAATAGTAATAGTTGAATCTCCGACAAAAGCGAAGACTATAAACAAATTCCTTGGCGCGGGCTATGTGGTGCGCTCTTCCATGGGTCATGTTCGTGACCTGCCTCCTAACAAGCTTGCCGTGGATGTTGATAAGGACTTTGAGCCGGAATACAAGATTATGCCCAAGCGCAAGGAGATGGTCAAGTCGCTCAAGGCCGAGGTGAAGGCGACAGACGAGGTCTATCTTGCGCCCGACCATGACCGAGAGGGAGAGGCAATAGCCTGGCACCTCTGCAAGGCCCTGGACATACCGGAGGGAAAGGCCCACAGGGTGATATTCAACGAGATTACCAAGGAGGCCATCAAGAAGGCGTTTGAACACCCTGTTGAAATAGACATGGACAAGGTGAACGCGCAACAGGCCAGGCGCATCCTTGACCGCCTGGTTGGCTACAAGATAAGCCCGCTCCTGTGGAAGAAGGTTGCAAAGAGGCTCAGCGCCGGCAGGGTACAGTCGGTGGCCGTGAGGGTACTGGTGGAAAGGGAGAAGGATATCCTGGCGTTTAAACCCGAAGAGTACTGGGACATCATCGCACGGATCAAGCCCGCCGGCAGCAGGGATAAGGGTTTTGAGGCAAAGCTGTGGAAGCTGGATGACGACGACGTAAAGATAGTCAACGATACCGAGGCGCAGGGACACCTCAAGCTTCTGAACGAAGCGAAATATGTCGTGGGCGCCATAAAGAAGCAACGCAGGCAGAGTAAGCCGCAACCTCCCTTTGCCACCAGCCAGCTCCAACAGCAGGCGTCTATCCAGTTGAACTACAGTACCAAGAGGACGATGCTGATTGCCCAGCAGCTCTACGAGGGGGTTGAGATAAAGGACGGCCCGACGGGGCTTATTACATATATGAGGACGGACTCTTTTAGTGTCTCTAAAGAAGCCATAACCGCCTGCAGGAACCTAATTCCCGGCACCTTCGGTGAGAAGTACCTGCCGTCGAAACCGAACGTTTATGCCTCCAGGAAGGGCGCGCAGCAGGCCCACGAGGCCGTCAGGCCCGCCATCGTTGAGATAACGCCCGACTCGATAAAGCAATATCTTACCAGGGACCAGTACAAGCTTTATCAGCTCATCTGGAACAGGTTCGTTGCCAGCCAGATGTCTCCCGCCGATTATGAGACGATGGACGTGACTGTGGAAGCGGGTCAGTACAGGTTTAAGGCCAAGGGGAAGACGGTTGTGTTCCCCGGGCATACCGTGCTCTCCGGGGCCATAAAAGAGGAATCCCTGCCGGAATTAAATGAGCGGGACGAGTTGAAGTTGATTGAGCTTACGCCGAATCAGCATTTCACCGAGCCGCCGCCCAGATATACGGAGGCCGCGCTGGTCAAGTTGTTGGAGAAGGAAGGTATCGGCAGGCCCAGCACATACGCCGCGATAATATCCACCATACAGGACAGGGGCTACGTACAGAAGGAGGGCAGGACCCTTCACCCCACAGAGCTGGGAATCCTGGTGACCGATAAGCTGGTTAAGCATTTCCCCACGGTGCTGAACATTGAGTTTACGTCGCACATGGAAGAGGAGCTGGATAAGATAGAAGAGGCCAAGCTAGACTGGGTGGGCGTGCTCAAGGAATTCTACACCCCGTTCGTGAAAGACCTGGAATTGGCTGTAGATGAGATGGAGAGCGAGAAAGGACGGCCGGAGGAGGCCGACACGGTTTGCAAGCAATGCGGGGAGCCTATGGTGGTACGCTGGAGCAGGGCGGGCAAGTTCCTGGGGTGTTCCGCCTTTCCGAAGTGCAAGTTTACCATGGACCTTGGCGGAAAAGGCCAGCCGCAGGAGGCAGAGGCCACCGGGGAGTCCTGCGAGAAGTGTGGCAGCCCGATGGTGATAAAGGCGGGGCGCATGGGCAAGTTTATCGCATGTTCCGCCTACCCGGAGTGTAAGAACACCAAGTCCATACCCACGGGGGTAAAGTGCCCGAAGGAAGGGTGCGGCGGGGACGTGG
>JAUVQR010000069.1 GCA_030598065.1 Planctomycetota bacterium
AATGTAGCGTGCCCCTACGCCACAGAATAATGTAGTTGCCTGATTTATCAGGCTGTTTATCTACTATCTATGCCCCGTAAATGGGGAGGGTGCCGCAGGGTTTTAACCCTGCGTGAACACCTCAAGCATATCAGATTCTCACCCCTACGTTAACTAACCCTTATTAAACCTTACCGTCACCTTCTCCCCTCTGCTACACCCCAGCGACTCGCATGCGTTTCCGCAATTCTCCGCTATCTCGAGATAGCCGGAGCTGCCGATGAGCGCCAGCGTCTCACCCGGACGGCCATCACTATATGTAGCGCCCAGTCCTTCAATCTCTTTCTTGCCGATAGTTACCGACAAGACGCGCGCATTCCCCGCTTCAATCCGTGCACGGTCAATGTTGGTAATCAAATTCCCGAAACGGTCCACGTAGATAACCTCGCCGCTAAGCGTCCCGTCAGCAGCGTTAACGGGACCGGGAACATCCAGCCGCTTAAATTCGTTTATGCGGGGCCCAAATCTCGCGGGGTTGACCCCCAGGGACAGGTGTGCGGCCACCGGCGCGAATATGTCCCTGCCGTGAAACGTGCCGCTTACGTCATGCAGGAAAAATTTCAGGTTAGATACCTCGACCAGCGAAACAACGTTTTCTTCCGATTCTTCAGACAGGACGGGCCCAAGGACGCCGTTGTCGGGTGCCAGGAAGATATGCTTACCGGTCTGAGCGCACAAGACTCTCCTCTCACCCCCCACACCGGGGTCAACCACGACCACAAATATAGCCCCCTCCGGGAAATATTTATAGGAAGAGCTTAGCATGAACGCGCCGCCCGTTATATCCTGGGGACGGACGCCGTGGGTGACGTCAATTACGCTCGCGCCGGGTTTGATACCCGCGATAACGGCCTTCATCGTGCCGACGTAGTTGTCTTCAAGGCCGAAGTCTGTGAGCAGGGCTATGACCTTGTCTCTGGGCATTTTATTCTAAAAGTTTCCAATTATGGGAACGGGCTGCTCGCAGAACCTGCACTCCCCGTCTTCGATTCCCACTATGTTTACGTAATACCCGCTCCGCTCAATGATAAGTTGCGCGCAGTTTCCGCAGTACGTGTTCCCGGCCAGGTGGCCTTCCACGTTACCCACGTAGACGTAGTTGAGGCCCACATCGTGGCCTATCTCCCAGGCCTCTTCCAGCTTATCGATAGGTGTCGGTGAGAGGTGCGACAGGTCGAGGTAGGGGTGGAACCGGGTGACGTGCCAGGGTGTGTCCGCTCCCAGGTTTGCTTTGATTGTCCCGGCTATCTCCTTGAGCTCGTCAGGGCCGTCGTTGTAACCGGGGACCACGTTGGTTATTACCTCCACGTGCATGTTCCACTTGTCTTTGGCCCTTATGGTGGCATCGAGGATGGGGCTCGGGTCCTTTATCTTCGCCACCTCTTTGTAGAAGCGGCTACCTTCAAACCGCCCCTTGAAATCCACACGGAAGGCATCAAGGTAGGGGCCTATGGCGTCAAGCGCCTCCGGCTCTACGTAGCCGTTGGTGACGAAGACCGTGTAGAGTCCGGCCTCCTTCGCCAGCTTGGCGCCGTCGATTGCGTACTCCATCCATATCGTCGGCTCGTTATAGGTCCATGCGACGCCCTGGCAGTCGCTCTTCTTTGCAAGGTCTACCAGCTGTTCGGGCGAGAGTTCTTTCGTCCGTTCGGTGGGCTTATCTGCGGTAGCGTGGGCAATCTGCCAGTTCTGACAGTCACCGCATCGCATGTTGCACCCCAGCGAGCCGATGGAGTAGACGGCGCTACCGGGGTAAAAATGATACAGTGGCTTCTTCTCCACGGGGTCCGCGCAGAACGAAGACACGCGCCCGTAGATAAGGGACCACAGCTTGCCGTCTATATTCTGCCTTGCCCCGCAAAGACCCAGTTTGCCCGGTGTAATCGTACAGCGGTGAGGGCAGAGAAAACACTGCACCTTGCCGTCGTCACCGGTGGGTTTATAGAACAGTGCTTCATGTCTGAACATATTACTCGTAACGAAGGGATACGACCTCCGTTTCACCGGGGAGCGTATCCTTGTTCACGACGATGCTGGTTTCCAGAAGAACCCGGACGTTTTTCATTTCTTTGAGAAACCGTTTCACGCTGAAGAGGGTGAAATTACAGGCCGGGGTCTTAAAGTGCATCGGCATGACTATCTTCGGTTGAAGTTGTTTTATTACTTCTGCTGCCTGAATAAATTCTATGGTATAATTGCCACCCGTGGGGATAAAGAGCACGTCCGGAGTCCCGATAGCCTTTATCTGTTCCTCCGTGAGCAGGTGGCCCAGGTCGCCCAGATGCACTATCCTGAGCCCGTCCACCAGAAATACGAACACGGAATTCTTCCCGTCCTTTTTACCCTGGGAGTTGTCATGATACGTCCCTACGCTGTAAATATCTATGTCCTTTACCTTCGCTTCCGTCTTCTGCCAGTCCCGGCCGTGGGAATCCTCACCCCTGAACACCACGGGGTCGTTGTCCATATAAGGGCGTATGTAGTTGTGGTCGAAGTGCTCATGGCTGATGGTTATTATATCAGGCATAACGTCCGGCAGCTTGTAGCCGGTTTCCTCACCGACAGGGTCTGTCAGCAGTTTTGTGCCCTGCGAAGACGTTATAAGGAAACAGGAATGCCCGAACCATTTTATGGTGACATCTCCCGCGGCAAAAACTTCGTCACAGCAAAGGAACGAACCGACAAGTAGCGTTAACCATAGCAGTCTAATCATCTCAACAGGCCTCTTTCTTCCCCTCGGTCTCTCTTTTTTTTATAAAAAACGGGCAGTGCCGCCAGCAGGGCACCTTAACCACCCGGTCTTGTCCACAGCAATAAGCGCACAGCCAATCGCCGAGCACCACACACAGCCTTTCGGCTTCCCTTGTATTGCAAGACACGCACTTAATCATACGATTGTAGCCACTGCCTCCGTGCAATCATACAATTCCACGGAACCCGGACAATGCCGTAGAAATTCTCAGGCATATGGATAGCGATAAGATTTGTGTCCCATCCTGACGTAAGACCAGGGCCGCTTCGTAGATGGTACGTATGTCTTACCTCTTGTTGTACCTATACCCCTGGGCGATAGGCATCCGCCGCCCACGTCCGAACGCCTTTGACGTTATCTTCAGGGCAGGGGGCGCTTGTTCCCTCTTATACTCGTTTTTATCAATCATTTCAATGACCTGCATCACCGTCGCATCCTCATAACCCATTGCCACTATCTCATCCGGGGTCTTTACCTCTTCCACGTACGCCTTTAATATCCCGTCCAGGACGTCGTATTCCGGTAGGGAGTCCTGGTCCTTCTGGTTCGGCTTCAGCTCGGCGGACGGCGCCCTGGTGATGATGCCCATGGGGATAATCTCTCCATCGCGGTTTATGTATTCCGCAAGCTGGTATACCATGCCCTTGGGAACGTCGGCTATCACGGCAAACCCGCCCGACAGGTCCCCGTAGAGCGTGCAATAACCGCACGCAAGCTCGCTCTTGTTTCCGGTAGCCACCACAAGGTGACCGAATTTGTTTGACATGGTCATCAGGATGTCGCCCCTTATCCGCGCCTGAAGGTTCTCCTCCGCCAGGCCGGGTGTCTCGTCCCTGAATTCGCCGCTGAACACCTCCAGATAATTGTCGTACAGGCCATTGATTGGTATATCCTTTAAGGTTATGCCCAACGTCCCGGCCAGTTTCCGTGAGTCCTCAATACCTCCCTTTGAAGTGAACTGGGAAGGCATCGACACGGCCACTACGTTCTCCTTGCCCAGTGCGGCTGCCGCGAGGCATACCACAACCGCCGAGTCTATCCCGCCGCTCAGGCCGACAATCGCCGTCTTGAACCCGCACTTCCCCGCGTAATCCCTAAGCCCCAGCACCAGGGCCTTATAAACGGATTCTATACGGGTGACGTTTTCGGCCGGCAGTTCCTTCATTGCGCCCTTGAGGTCTACCACTATCAGGTCCTCTTCAAAATCCGTGGCCCTGGCCACAATCCTGCCCCAGTGGTCTATCACACAACTACGCCCTGAGTAGACCAGCGCGTCGTTCCCGCCCACCTGGTTTACGTACACAAGGTCAACGTTGGAGCCGGCCGCGCACTCGGAAAGCACCTGCTGCCTGCTCTCGTAGTCGTCCACGGAATAGGGGGTGGCGGCAATGTTTATAATCAGCCTCGCGCCCTGGCTTACCAGCGCCTTTACCGGACCGCTCTCACTGAGAACTTCATCTCCAATAGTTATCCCTATGTTTCTACCCTTAAACCATATCGTTGACACGCCGGGGGCCGGTGTGAGATGCCTGTCCTCATCAAAGACGTCATATGACGACAACAGGAACTTGTGGTACACGGACTCTATCCGGCCCTCTTTCATGAACGCCGCGGCATTATAAAGAACACCACGATTGTTTGTCTCTCCCCTGTCCACAAAACCGACTATGGCGGCGATGCCGTTCGTCTTTGAACTTATCGTCTCCAGGGCCTCACGGTTGTCCTCTATCAGCTTCGGCTTTTCAAGCAGGTCCATCGGCGGTGAACCGATAACGGCCATCTCAGGGAACACAACCAAATCGGCCCCAAGACCTTTGGCCTTTTCTATCGCCGCGGTTATGGTCTCAACGTTCTTATCGAACGCCGCTACCATCGGGTTAATCTGTGCTATTGCAATCTTCACGATGAGGTTTTCTTTTTGTTGCCGTAATTGTCTAAGTAGTTGCCTACGTGGTCGTCGCGGTTGTTGTCCCTAGATCCGGATTCGCGGCATTGGACCCCCTAAGACCCTCCTCGGTGCGTCTCCTCAGTTCCTCCAGCCGTTCACTCTTTTTTACCGTATAGGGTTCCGTTGCCATGACGTCCCTGAATCTCAAGGGCAGACCGGATATTGACCCCACAGCCCTGTCCCGGATGTCATTGATTCCCGGCAGGTCAATCACTATCTCGCCCTTCTCCATAACACGCTCTAATAATGGCACCCCCCCGGCGGTCTCGCCCTCAAGGCCCAGCAGGTCATGCGTATAGACCCCGCTTGAGTCGGAAAACCTGTAGACCTGTTTTCTTGATGGATAAAAGACCTTGTCCTCGCTGAGCTTCATCCTGGGGACGGCCCTGCCGCCCTTCTCCAGTTCCACCAGCTTGTATATGCCTCCGAGCGCGGGTTGGTCCTTTGAGGTGACCATCTCGGTGCCGACGCCGAATATGTCTATCGGCGCATCCTGCCTCGCAAGTTCATCAATGCGGTATTCGTTCAGGTCGCCGCTGGCCATTATCTTAACATAATCCAGTCCGCTGTCATCCAGTATCTTCCTTACCTCTCCGCTCAGCCTCAGCAGGTCTCCGCTGTCCAGCCTGACGGCCCGGAGCCGGTCGGTAGCGCCCAACCGCTTTGCCAGCCGTTTCGCGATATGCGCGCCCCTGATAGTGTCATAGGTATCGATAAGCAGTGCGGTGTTTTTGGGAAACACCTCGTAGAAGCGGTGAAACGCCTCTTCCTCCGTGTCAAAGGCCATGACCCAGGAGTGTGCCATCGTTCCCATGAGGGGTATCCCCAGTTCGCGTCCGGCAAGCATGTTGGAGGTGGACGTACACCCGCCGACGTAGCATGCCCTCGCGGCAAGCACACCGGCCTGGGGTCCGTGGGCCCTGCGGCTGCCGAAATCGCTGACGTCCCTGCCCCTGGCCGCAAGCACCACGCGGGCCGCCTTGGACGCAATCAGGGTCTGAAAGTTTATTGTGGACAGGAGATACGTCTCCACCAGCTGGGTCTCTATAATCGAAGCGGTCACCCTAAGCAGGGGCTCTTCCGCAAAGGCAACCGTGCCCTCTGGTATGGCCCACACGTCGCCGCGAAAGCGGAAATCTCTCAGATAGTCGAAGAATTCGGCCTTCACGTTGGTAAATGACGGGTGACGCCTTACATAGTCAATGGCGCCGTCCGAAAATTTTAGGGTCTTCATATAATGCAGGGCCTGTTCCAGGCCCGCCGCTACAAGAAAAGACCGGCCTTCCGGCAACTTCCTGACGAACAGCTCAAATGTGGCCGTGGAGTCTACATTGTTTTGAAAATATCCGGCCGCCATGGTAAGCTGGTATAGGTCGGTGACCAGACCGATATTCTCGTCCGTTATAAACAGGGATTTTGGTTCTCTCATGGGTGCGGCGTCCGGAAAGGTTTTGCTAAGGTAATGTCGCCATTAAATATAGACAAATACCCGCCTTTTGTAAATATGAAAAAGTCCTTGACGTACACCGCGTAAATGAGGAGTAATATTGCTGTTTTGGTCTCCCGTTAACAGCGCGCATGTAAGCGCCCCCCGCATATGCGTAACAGTAAGCGCATAGGCCGGGAGAATATACCCGTCACACAGGTCATACACGCTTATATGGCGACAACAACACAATATACAATTTTCTCCGGAGGCGTTGAATGATAGAAGAGATTCATGGTCTGAAGGTTGCGGCAGAGCTTGCGGCCGTGTCGGCCCGCACGGCGCCGAAGTCGAGGGGCGAGGACTTCGTCAAGGTTGTCATCGTGGAGGGCGACGCCCTAAAACGGTTTGCCGACGCGATGACAAAATATGGTATTAAAACGGGCAGGAAGAACTTCGACAGGGACGGCGACAACGTCATGAATTCGGGCGCCATGCTGCTCATTGGATTAAAAGACGCTACCACCTGCGGGCTGAACTGCGGGGCCTGCGGCTTCGCTACATGCGACGAATTGAAGCCCAGGGAGTTTAACGAATTTAAGGGCCCGCAGTGCGCCTGGAGGTTGCAGGACCTCGGCATAGCCGTGGGCTCTGCGGTCAAGACGCTCAGCATCCACAACATAGACAACCGTATAATGTATCGCGCCGGTGTCGTGGCGCGGAAGGCGGGGCTCTGCGACTGTGACATGTGTATGGGCATTCCCCTGTCGGTCACCGGCAAGAACATCTTCTTCGACAGAAAGAGCTAGCCGGGGTATCATGTATCACCGGGCGGATTGTATGAGATATCTATACAGAGGACAATAGAGGGCTATAAAGGACCATAAAGGACCATATAAGGACAATGGCCACACTATCCGGCAAAAACATACTGGTGACCTCCGGCCCCACCAGGGTGCCGCTTGACGACCTGCGGTTCATAAGCACCAGGTCA
>JAUVQR010000215.1 GCA_030598065.1 Planctomycetota bacterium
AGGATAGCGTCCAGTGACGCCGGGCTGTGGCGTGACATCCTGCTTCAGAACCGGCGTGAGGTCATTCAGGCGCTAAAGTCGTTCAAGAAGGAACTGGACGCCCTGGAATCCGCAATAGACGGAAAGAAAGCGGCGGCGTTATACTCAAGACTGAAGCGCGCGAAGCGTCTCAGAGACAGCGTCACGCGCGACCGGAAATAACTGTAACCCGTTTCAACCATATCAACTATGCCAACCAGAATAGAGATATTTCACAAACCGGAGCACACGGACCACGCCGGAGAGCAGGTCTGTAGCGAGATTCGTTCACTGGGAATAAACAGTGTCGAGGGGGTGCGGACAAGGGACGTGTATCTGCTGGAAGGAGATTTGTCCGAGAAAGACATAGAGACCGTGTGCGCGGAGCTGCTGGCCGACATTGTTGTGCAGGATTTTGCCTTTGACTCCCGGATCCACACACCGGACGAAGCCGACCACACTATAGAGATCATCAGAAAGCCGGGCGTCATGGACCCCGTAGAGTCCTCGGCCATAAGGGGCATAAGGGACCTTGGGCTTGATGTCAAATCTCTAAAGAGGGCCAGAAAGTATCTGATTAAGGGCCGGCTGAGCCACGACCAACTAGAAACAATAGCCACCGGCATACTGTCAAACGGCACCATCGAGGACGCGTTCATTGACGCTAAAGATATACCTTACGGCAGGCCGCCCGGTGAGTATGTCTTTAAGATAATAACCGTCCCGCTGCTAGATGCCTCTGAAGAAGAGCTTGTGGCCTTGAGTAAAGACAGGCAACTGTACCTGAACGTCGAGGAGATGAGCGCCATCCGTGATTATTTTACGGAAATTGGCAGGGAGCCGACCGATATTGAGCTGGAGACAATTGCGCAGACCTGGTCAGAACACTGTGTGCACAAGACGCTGCGCGGGCTGGTGGACTACAACGGCAAGATTATAGACAACCTGCTGAAGCAGACCATAATGAGGGCCACGCACGAGCTGCGCAAGCCCTGGTGCATAAGCGTCTTCGAGGACAACGCGGGCATCATAGAATTTGACGCCGATTATGGCATCTGTTTCAAGGTGGAGACCCACAACCATCCATCCGCCATAGAGCCCTACGGCGGCGCAAGCACCGGCATTGGAGGGGTTATACGGGACATACTTGGCTGCGGTCTCGGCGCGAAGCCCATTATGAATACCGATGTCTTTTGCTTCGGGCCGCCGGACTTGCCATATAATAAAATACCCAGGGGCGCGCTGCACCCCCGGCGGGTCTTCAAAGGAGTGGTCCAGGGGGTCCGTGACTACGGCAACCGGATGGGTATTCCAACCGCCAACGGCGCAATATTCTTTGACGAGCGGTATGTGGGCAACCCTCTGGTCTTTTGCGGGAACGTCGGCCTGATACCCAGGGACAGGTGTGTGAAGGCGGTGCGGGAGGGAGACCTGATAGTGGTGGTGGGCGGCCGGACTGGCAGGGACGGCGTACACGGCGCCACCTTTTCTTCGTCCGAGCTGACGGTGGAGTCCGACACCGTCTCAAGCGGCTCAGTCCAGATAGGCGACCCCATCACCGAAAAAAAGATAACAGATATGTTGCTGGAGGTCCGGGACAGGGGTCTTTTTAGCTCCATAACAGATTGCGGCGCCGGCGGACTGTCTTCGGCGGTAGGTGAGATGGGTAAGGACCTGGGGGCCGCTGTCGACCTCGATAAGGTTCCACTCAAATACAGCGGGTTGTCGTACTGGGAGATATGGATCTCTGAGGCGCAGGAGCGGATGGTGCTTGCCGTGCCGCCCCATAATGCCGAGGCGTTAGTCGTCCTGTTCCGGTCTGAAGACGTCGAGGCCACTGTCATCGGCGAGTTTTCCGGCAAAGAATCTTCTAACGGCAAAAGCCTCATATTACGATACGAGGGAGAGGTGGTGGGAGAGCTGGACATGGAATTTCTGCACGAGGGACTCCCGCGGGTCGTACGGAAGGCCGTGTGGACCCAGAAACACCACCCGGAGCCCGAATTGCCCGAGAAGAAGGACTACACCGGAGATTTGTTGCGGGTATTGTCGTCGTGGAACGTATGCAGCAAGGAGTCGGTCATCAGGCAGTATGACCATGAGGTGCAGGGCGGCTGTGTGCTGAAGCCGTTGCAGGGCATAAACAACGACGGTCCCGGCGACGCCTCTATTGTTACTCCGGTGCTGGGTTCAGACCGCGGCGTAATCGTGTCGTGCGGGATGAACCCCAGATACGGGGACATAGACCCGTACCATATGGCCGCCTGCGGGATAGATGAGGCCCTCAGGCAGATAATATCAGTCGGGGGCGACCTTAGAAGGACGGCGCTGCTGGACAACTTCTGCTGGGGTAACACTCAACTGCCCGACAGGCTGGGCGGCCTCGTGAGGGCGGCGACGGCCTGCTATCATATGGCCCTTTATTTTGGGACGCCGTTCATCTCCGGAAAGGATAGCCTGAACAACGAGTTTAGCGTGGGTGATGAGACCATTTGCATCCCGCCCACGCTGCTTATATCGGCCGTCTCTGTAATGGAAGACGTCAGGAAGGCGGTCTCAATGGACGCGAAAAGCCCCGGCAATCTGATATGCGTGGTCGGGCCAACAAGACCGGAGCTGGGCGGCTCGCATTATTACCACATACACGGTTACACGGGCAACGACGTCCCCCGCGTTGACACCCATATGGCAAAGAAAACGATGGTCGCCCTTTCCAGGGCGACCGGGAAAGGTCTGGTCAGGGCGTGCCATGACTGCTCTGAAGGGGGCATTGCCGTGGCAGCCGCCGAGATGAGCCTTGCGGGTGGGCTTGGCATGGAACTCAGCATAAAGGACGTGCCCACCAACGGCCGTGGTATGCGGGAGGACACCATCCTGTTCTCCGAATCACCCACCAGGTTTATCGTCGAGGTGAGTCCTGATGATTACAGGGGGTTCAAACGTGTAATGAAGGGCATACCCTGTGGCCTTCTTGGCAAGGTCAGAAGCGACACGTCGCTCATCATCAGAGGTAAACGGGGAAGGCCCATAATATTTGAAGACATACACGGTCTCAAAGAGGCCTGGCAGTCGCCTCTGAGGCGGTAATCATCAAATAAGAGTAACTTCGCTTATATAGCCTCAGAATTTGGTTGATTTGCGGGAAACAGATAGTAGAATCTTGCGACAAACTGCTTCGGAGGGTTTGGGCCTATAAATGCGTCTGTGGCACGGCTGCAGGCAGGGTCAAACA
>JAUVQR010000367.1 GCA_030598065.1 Planctomycetota bacterium
ACAAAGGTGGACGTGGAATTCAGCCCGGAAGAGATGCCCCTTCTTGAGGCACAGGTGGTAGACAAGGCCGACTCCCTGGCGTATGACAACCATGACCTGGACGACAGCCTGAAGGCGGGGCTTATCACTGAAGACGACCTTGCAGACGTCGAACTCTGGAGGTACGCGTCAGAGAGCGTTGATAAGAAATGGAACGGGCTGGACAAGGGGCCTAAGAGGGCACAGACCATCATATTTCTCATAAATCTTGAGGTCACGAACCTGCTTGAAAACACGGAACGAAAGCTGAAGGACATGGGGATTGAGAGCGTAGGGGACGTGCGCGCGTGCAAAGAGACCCTTGTTGAATTCTCTCCTGAACTCACGGAACAGAAGAAAAGGCTTCAGGCCTTTATGAGCGAGAGGGTCTACAGGCACTACCGTGTGGCACGTATGTCATATAAGGCCAAGAGATTTATTGTAGAGCTGTTCAACGTCTATGCGAAAAATTCCAAACAGCTCCCGCCGGAATTCCAGCAGTGGATAGGAGAGGCGGGTCTACACCAGAGCGTTTGCGACTACATAGCCGGCATGACCGACCGCTACGCCCAGGACGAGTATATGAGACTGTTCTATCCGTACGAGAGGGTCTGATGAATTGGCTGGTGGACTGCCACGTTATTGCACATGTAGTGGTCGAGCTTGCTCGACATTGAGCAGACCAAACTCTGCCGCTACAATGTATTTGTAGTTGCACGATTTATCGGGCTTATAATGTCCTTTATCACGCCTCTGGCGTGACTTCGGTCGTTTCACTCTTCAGAATGACACGATTGTGAGGACTCTGCGGGTGTTTTTGTAGAAAAGGGTCACTATGTTAAATGTATCAATAATTCTTGCCGCCGCGGGGCTCAGTGTGCGGATGGGAGGCGACGTAAAGAAGCCCTATCTGCCGATAAAGGGCAGGCCCATCATACAGCACGCCGTTGAGAACTTTCTTGACGTAAGCGGCGTCCGGCAGCTAATCCTGGTGGTAGGCGCGCCCGAGCTTGAAGAGGTCAGGGATGAATTGGGCCGCAAGTACAATGATAATAAACACGGTGTCGGTTTAAAGATAGTACCCGGAGGC
>JAUVQR010000349.1 GCA_030598065.1 Planctomycetota bacterium
CGCGGCCCCACCCATGACATGGCCCCCAAATAACCGTTTATACGAATTTATACGCCTATTTCGCCGCAATATACAAACAGGCAAATGATGTGTCAATAGATTTCCACGACGAAGCGACGGCATTTTAACGTTGGGAACAAAGGGGCAATTATGGTATATTCGTATAGGCGAGTATACGAATGTATGCCCAGAAAAAGACCGGACGGAGCGAGAAATGGCCCCTGAAAACGCGCAGCTTACGTTCTTCCAGAAATTCCTGCCGTTATGGGTGTCCCTCTGCATGGGAACCGGCATCCTTATCGGCAGGCTACTGCCCATGGTGCCGATATACCTGGACAGACTTTCGGTCTTTAACGTCTCCGTCCCCATAGGCATATGCCTGTTCATGATGATGTACCCGATTATGGCAAAGATAGATTTCAGCCGTGTTGTCATGGCAGGCAAGAACCCCAGGCCCATCATCCTGACCCTCCTTATAAACTGGGTTCTGAAGCCCTTCACCATGTACGGCTTCTCCATATTGTTTATCGGTTACTTGTTCAAAGGCTTCTTTCCCGGGACAGAGATCCTGACCGACGGCAACGCAGTGGAGGTTTATCGCTCATACGTATCGGGAGCTATTCTCCTGGGAATAGCGCCGTGTACCGCTATGGTGCTGGTGTGGAGTTTTCTGGCGCGAGGCAATGACGCCCTTACGCTTGTACTGGTGGCGATAAACTCACTTGCCATGTTGCTCCTCTATGCACCGCTTGGCGGATTTCTCCTCGGTGTAAACAGGATGCCCATCCCGTGGGAGGTGATTCTTTTATCAGTATTATTTTATATAGCGCTGCCGCTGGGTCTCGGCTATATCACACGCAGGGAAATAGTAAGAAAGAAGGGGGAGCGCTGGTTTAAAGAAAAGTTCGCGAGGAAGTTGGATTTTGTGGCCATAGGGGCCTTGCTGGCTACCCTTATCTTACTCTTCTCTCTCAAGGGGAATTATATCGTAGAACTGCCAAAACACGTGGGACTTATCGCGATACCCCTCCTTGTGCAGACACTGACCATATTCGGCATCACCTACTCAATAGCCAGGCTGATAAGACTTCCTTATGAGGACGCGGCGCCGTCGGCACTGATAGGGGCAAGTAACCACTTCGAGATAGCCATCGCGTCTTCAGTGACGCTATACGGGCTCAACTCAGGGGCGGCACTGGCGACGGTGGTGGGGGTTCTGACCGAGGTCCCCATTATGCTCATTCTGGTATGGATATGCCTCGTGACAAGGAACTGGTTCCCTCTAAAAAAAGACGCCCGACGGCATAGAAACAGAAAAAGGCGGTCGGTTAAGAGTGAGCGTCCATCGCGCGTATAGACTCGTATATTATGTCCAGCAGCCTGGTCAGCTCTTCCTCGGTTATGGACAGCGGAGGCATGACTACGATTATGTCACCCAGGGGCCTCAAAAACGCCCCTCTCTTACGCGCCTCGAGGATTACTCTCTGGCCGAC
>JAUVQR010000042.1 GCA_030598065.1 Planctomycetota bacterium
ATCATCTTTAGCGTGATGGCGCAACTCGAACCGGCGGGTCCCCCCCCGATTATGATTGCGGTTTGACCGTCTTCCAGGGGGCCAAGGGGGTCTTTGTACCTCGGTCTATTCGGGCGTATGTAGCCGGGAGTAGCCATACTGTTTCCGTATGTCTTGCAAAAAGTTTTGTGGGCGGGCAGTTAAGGGGAATTATATCTCATATGTAAGCAAAGGTCAAATACACTAAACTCCAGGCACCTGCCATGCTTTAGAGCTCCACCCCTTGGTCAAAAAGCGTCTGGAGGGCTTCTCCTGCCGGATTGTGTAGAAACCCCTCCCGACAAATACGGGACACTATTTGTATCTTGCCTTAAGGTAGTTGTCCAACTGCAAGGTTACGTCAAACTTGCCTTTAAACCTGAACTGTTCCTCCAGGGTCTTCTTAAAGTCGTGGCCCACGTCAAAGTCGTTTTTTGTGTCAGATTCCGTCTTACCCATCAAGCCGCTTTCCACCAGGTTGAAGACGATTTCGCCAAAGTCCTCTCCGCGAACCGTGCCCCATTGCTCAAAGACCGTCTTGGCCATGTAGCCGAATTGATTGAGGGCGTATTCGTTCACTCCGTTCAGGAGTTCCTGTCCGGTGACGTGCCGTTCATGCTCCTGCAGGCTGATGGGGTCCTTCTGGAGCCGGTGCACGGTGTAGTCCAGGGCCTCAAACACGAATTGATAGGCCGCTACGGGGTAGCGACTGTCCTTTTGCGTCAGGCCGTTAAGCTTGTCCCACCAGGTCTTATTAGCGGTTTTCTTGCCCAATTTTGCCTCTAGCTATGCGGGTTGTGCAGACGTCTCTATCCTGGGGAAGAGCGCCTTGCCTTTTTTAATCCCGGTTTGAGGTGTGAGCGCTCCCCAACGCCTCTCGGTCCTCTGCCTGTGGTCCTCTTCGGGTATGCCCAGCTGGGAGAATATCTCCTGAGAGGTTTCGGGCATAAAGGGCGCGATGTAAATTGAAATAAGCCTCAGCGCCTCGGCTATGTTATACAGCGTTATTGCCAGTGTGGGCCTATCATTTTTGGCCAGTACCCATGGTTTTGAATCTTCTATGTATTTGTTGGTAAGGGCGATAAAGTCCCATATGGTCTCTAACGCCAGGCTGAACTGGAGGGAGTCCATCTCCTTATCAACTTTCGTTTCAAGACCGGCGGCGCACCCGATTAGGCCCGCGCTTTCTTCCCCGCTACCCCGGGGTGACGGGATTCTGCCGTCAAAATATTTCTCTATCATGGTCAGGCTTCTCATCAGTAGGTTGCCCAGATCGTTTCCAAGGTCGCTGTTTATGCGCTGGACCAGCATCGTATATGAGAAATTGCCGTCCATGCCGAACGGTACCTCGCGCAGGACAAAATACCTGTAGCTATCTACCCCGTATTGCTCCGTTATTGTAACGGGGTCGATGGCGTTACCAAGCGATTTTGATATCTTCTGTCCCTCTATGGTCCACCACCCGTGGGCGAACACCTTTTTCGGCAGTGGTATCTCCAGGGCCATAAGCACCGCGGGCCAGATGGCGCCATGGAACCAGAGTATCTCCTTCCCTATGAGATGGACATCCGCGGGCCAGTACCTGTTGAACCTCTCGCCATCGTCGTCGTAGCCCAGGGCGGTTATGTAATTAAGAAGCGCGTCTATCCAGACGTATATCGTCTGCTCGGGGTCCATCGGCACCGTGATGCCCCAGGGCAAGCTCTGGCGGCTGACACTGACGTCGTCGGCGCCGCTCAGCAGGCGGTTTCTCAACTCATTCCTCCTCGGCTCCGGTTGTATAAAATCCGGGTTCGCGTCTATGTGCCTCAGTATCCTGGCCCCATATCTCGAGAGCCTGAAGAAATAGTTTGATTCCTTCAATCTCTCTACCGTCCTGTTACATTCGGGGCAATTGCCCCCGGTCAGCTGGCCGGCGGTCCAGAAGCTCTCACAGGGGACGCAGTACCACCCTTCGTACTCGCCGAGGTATATGTCGTCCTTATCGTAGAGTTTCTTAAATATCTCCTGCACACGTTCGGTGTGCCGTGGCTCGGTGGTCCTGATAAAGTCATCGTTCGAGATAGATAAACGTCCCCACAGCTGTTTGTATCTGTCCACTACCCGGTCCACGAGTGCCTCTGGCGTTTCTTTGCCGTCGTGCGCGGCCCGATAGATTTTTTGCCCGTGCTCGTCCGTGCCTGTCAGGAAGAAGACGTCTTTTCCCTTTGAGCGTTCATGTCGTGCCAGGGCGTCGGCCGCAATCGTCGTGTAAGAGTGTCCTATATGAGGTAAGTCGTTTACGTAATAAATGGGAGTGGTGAGATAAAAACTTCCTTTACCCAACGGGCTGCTTCTCTCCTTTGCTTGGCTCAAGGATGTCTTTCGTGCCGACCTTGATTACGCGTTCGTCTGTCTTGACCGTCACCGTTTGGCTCAATATCTCGTAGCCGATAACCTTTCCCTTGCCCTGTGACGTTGTCACGAAGCTTCCCTTCTTGGGCAGGTTGGGTTTCAGTTCCTCGTAGACGTCGTTTTCGTAACGCAGACAGCACATGAGCCTTCCACACCTGCCCGATATCTTTGAGGGGTCCAGGGTGGCCTTCTGGCTCTTTGCCATCTTCATGGTGACGGGCTCAAGGTCTTTCAGCCAGCTCTTGCAGCATAGTTCTCTACCGCAGCGGTGATACGAGGCCAGCAGTCGCGCCTCGTCTCTCACCCCTATCTGCCGCATCTCGATCCGGCTCTTATACTCTCTCGCCAGGTCCTTCACCAGCTCCCTGAAGTCGACCCGGCCCTTGGACACAAAATAGAAAATAATCTTCTTTGAGTTGTAAAGATGTTCCACGGAGGTGAGCTTCATGGGAAGGTTGCGCTCGCGTATCTTATCGGCGCAGAACCTGTATTCTTCGGGTATCAGTTCCTCCTCTATCTCTTCAAGTCTCTTTTCGTCCTCCGTCGTGGCCTTTCGCAACATCTTGGGGCACGAACTGCAGTCACAGCCGTGCGCCTCCTGTGGTTGCGTCAGTACCTGCCCGAACTCCTGACCCCTTTCGGAGTCTACTATTACGTTATCGCCTGCCGTAAGGCCAGGTAAATCCGCATAAAAGTCCTTTACGAACTTCATCAGACCGTAACGTACCTTCGCCGTGTATGTCATGGTCTATACATCCCCCTTGTTATCTCTCCATGAGAGTCAAAACCCTATTAAACCGAATCACTACCGGTTGTCAAGGGAACAATGGTAATCTTGAAAAACGTAGTTGGAGAGCTCTGCAAGAGTTGCCACAGTGCCCTATGTCATTCTGAAGTGTAGGGGCAACCCCCCCTGTGGTTGCCCGTTTTAATTTCCAGGGCAGGCACGAGAACCTGCCCCCTACAATACACGTTAGCAGAGTAAACTCTGCCGCTACATTAGGGATTTGTAATTGATTATATCTTTTTGTCTCCGCAGGGTTAAAGCCCTGCGGCACCCTGCGCCAGGTTCCTTGTAGTTGCTGTAGTTGCTCGATTTATCGAGCCTGGTAACGCCCCATATCACGCCGTGGGCGGATTCGCCTCCGGCGAAAATCCAACATAAAAGAGATTCTTTCCGCCTCAGGAGGATTTCACTCCCTCAGAATGACAATTGTGAAGGGTTTTTCAGGGGTATTAGTTGACTTTATCAGGTATGAATGTCCGGTCGAAATTCTGTTGCTTTTCATCGATAAATCTGTTTCTTTTGTTGTTTACGGCTTACGTTCGGCGTATATTGTTGGTTAATCATGGTAAGTATAAAAGAAAAAGAGACAGGGACAAGTAAACTGGATATAGACGAGCGGAGGAGCCTGCGAGACAGCCTCTTTGGCGTCTCAAGCAGGATAATGGGCCGGGAGCGCGCCAAGTTTCTCTTCAAGGTCTACGACCTTGCCCGTTTTGACATCCTCGGAAAGCCCAAGGGCGCAATCGGCTCGATAGACGTTACCAACCGCTGCAACCTGCGTTGTCGCCACTGCTACTTTTACGCCCACGATTACGAGTCGGAGCCGGAGCTGACCGACGACCAGTGGATAGAGAAGTTCGAGGGCCTCAAGAAAGAGGGCTTCCCGTTCTACCAGTGCTCCTGGATAGGCGGAGAACCTCTTCTAAGGAAAAGCCTTATCGAGAAAGGCATGAGGTATTTCAGATCGAACCTGGTCACCACCAACGGGACGATTGAACTCCCGGACTGGCATGACGTGAATTTCTACGTCTCCATCGACGGGCCGCGCGAGATGCACGACTCGATGCGTGGCAAGGGCACGTACGACAAGATAGTACGTAATATAAACAGGCCGGAGCTGAAGATATTGCTATCAATGGTAATCACCAGAGAGAATTACGAGGGCGTGGAGGCGTTTGTGGACGAATGGCGCGAGAGGGGCGGAGTAAAGGGGGTGCTCTTCCAGTTCTACACCCCGGTAAAGGGCCTCAAGAACGACGGCCTGTGGCCCGGCTGGGAGCTGAGGGACAAGACTATAGACGAGTTGTTGAGACTAAAAGACATACACGGCGACTTTATATTCCTACCCAACGAAGCGTTCGAGATGATGCGGTCCGACAGGTGTCAGGCCATAACCCGCGACTGCCTGTTCCGGCAGGTGTCCTTCTGCCTGGACCCCCAGGGCCGCGAGAAGAAACCGTGCATGATGGGCCCCATGGCCGACTGCAGCCGTTGCGGCTGCGTATTGCCGTTCCACCTCAAGTGCCTTGAAGACAGGCGCCTGGTCCTGAGGGAGCTGATGATGTCCCTGAGGAAGGCCTTCGGAAGGCAGACCTTGCGGTAGCTAAGCCTAAGTGCCGTTTAGTGTTACTGCACCCGGGAACGTCCCTTAAACGGGCTTTTCCCCCTTGACACCCAAAATCCTTTGTGATAGCATCTCAAACTGCGCCCTGAAGGGCGATTAGCTCAGTTGGCTAGAGCGCTTGCTCGACACGCAAGAGGTCACTGGTTCGAGTCCAGTATCGCCCACCATGTGAAATTTTTTTGCGGTAATTATGATAAAGGTAGTTTTACCGGACGGTTTAGAAAAAACCTACAGAGAGACAACCACCGTTGGCGAGGTCGCCGAAGAGCTGGGCGGCCGCCTTAAAAAGAAGGCCATCGCCGGCAAGACCAACGGGACACTCGTAGACCTGAGCTTTCCTCTCACGCACGATACCACACTCTCGGTGATAACCGAGGACTCCCCGGAGGCCCTTGATATACTCCGCCACAGCACGGCCCACATAATGGCCCAGGCGGTGTGCAGGCTCTTCCCGGGCGCGAAATTGGGCATCGGCCCCACGATAGCAAACGGCTTCTATTACGACTTCCATCTCGAAAGGCCGCTGACCGATAAAGACCTCGAAGAGATAGAAGCGGAGATGAAAAAGATTATAGAGGAGGATTTTAAGTTTGAGAGAAAGGTCCTGCCGAGGAACGAAGCCATAAAAAAGATGGAGCAGGACCGCCAGCCCTACAAGGTTGAGCTTATAAACGACATCGCCGGCGGAGAAGAGGTCAGCTTTTACACGCAGGGTGAGTTTCTTGACCTCTGTCGCGGCCCGCACATACCCGGCTCCGGCCGCACGCGAGCCTTCAAGCTCCTTAGCGTGGCGGGCGCGTACTGGAGGGGCAAAGAAACAAACCCGATGCTGCAGCGCATCTACGGCACCGCCTTCTTCCGTCAAAAAGAACTTGACGAACACCTGAAGCTGCTCGAAGAGGCAAAGAAGCGCGACCACAGACGGCTGGGGAAGGACCTCGATTTATACAGCATCAAGGACGACGTGGGTCCCGGACTCGTGCTGTGGCATCCCAAGGGCGCGCGCATACGAAATCTTGTGGAACGGTTCTGGTGCGATGAACATTATAAGAGGGGCTACGAGGTCGTTTACAGCCCGCACATAGCAAAGTCCGGACTGTGGCACACCAGCGGACACTGGGGCTTTTACAAGGAGAGCATGTTCAGCCCATTCGAGATGGAGAACACGGAGTATCTGGTAAGGCCCATGAACTGCCCCTTTCACATCCTCATCTTCAAGTCCGAAATGAGGAGTTATCGCAACCTTCCCCTGAGGTTTGCCGAGCTTGGGACGGTATACAGATACGAACGCTCCGGCGTGCTGCACGGGCTGCTGAGAGTCAGGGGGTTTACCCAGGACGACGCCCACGTGTTTTGCACCCCCGGGCAGTTGGAAGAAGAGATAGTCGGCGTGATAGACCTGGCTCAATACATGCTGACCTCTTTTGGTTTCATGGAATACGAGATAGAGCTGGCCGTCAGGGGCGGAGGCGAGAAGGATAAATATATAGGCACCGACGATACGTGGGATATGGCGGAAACGGCGCTGAAGAAGGCCCTTGAGAAGAAGGACCTGCCGTATTATATGGGCGAGGGCGAGGCGAAGTTTTACGGCCCGTCCATAGACATCAAGGTGAAAGACGCCCTCGGCAGGAGCTGGCAGGGGCCGACCATCCAGGTCGATTTTAACCTCCCGGAACGCTTTAACGTCCATTACGTAGGTCCCGACGGCAAAGAGCACAGGGTGGTGATGGTGCACCGCACCGTGCTGGGCGCCATGGAACGCTTCCTGGGCACACTGATAGAACATTATGGGGGGGCATTCCCGTTGTGGCTTGCGCCCGTTCAGGTAAAGATACTGCCCGTCTCTGACGCGACCAACGACTACGCCCATACCGTCAAGAAAAGGCTCGAAGAGAGGGGCCTGCGGGTGGAATGCGACACAAGCAACCAGCGGGTGGGCTACAAGATTAGACAGGGTACGCTGGAAAAGGTCCCCTATCTGCTGATAGTCGGCGGCAAGGAGATGGAGAAAAACCTGGTATCCGTAAGGAGCCGGAAGGACGGCGATGAAGGACAGTGTTCGATAGACAAACTCCTTGAACGCCTTGAGAGTGAGATTGAACAAAGGACATAGCAAGACAACTTAAACCCACAAGAAGAAAGAGGTGTCATCTATTACGATCGTAAGAGCTAAGATAAACGAGAGAATACACGCAAGAGAGGTAAGACTTATCAGTGAGAGTGGCGAGCAGTTAGGCATAGTGCCGCGAGATGAGGCGCTTGAGAAGGCCAGAGCGCTGGAGCTTGACCTTGTTGAGGTGGCTGCGGAGGCGACCCCGCCTGTTTGCCGGCTGATGAATTACGGCAAGTTTAAGTATAAACAGAAGAAGGCACACAGCAAACCGCATCTTACCCACATGAAGGAAATGAGGCTGAGGCCCAAGACCGGTACGGGTGACCGTGAGACAAAGATGAAAAAGGCCAGGAAATTCCTTGAAAAGAAGGACAAGGTTCTGGTAAATATGTTGTTTCGCGGCAGAGAGCGGATGCATGCCGAGCGGGCCAGAGACATATTGCTTGAGTTCGCTAAAGAGTTAGAAGATATAGCCAAGGTAGAAAAAATACCGACCATGGACGGGCGCCGCATGGGTATGATACTGGCACCCAAGTAACTGAGACTGAAACGAGGTTTTCCCCTCATATGCCTAAGATAAAGACGCATAAGGGACTCGCCAAGAGGGTAAAGGTTACCGCGACCGGTAAGGTAGTGCATAATAAACCTTACAAGAGCCATCTTATGTCAACCAAGAACGGCAAGCGTTGCCGCCATCTAAGGAAAAAGGCCCTGATTAAAGGTGCCCAGGCCGACACCATAAAACGCCTCCTGGGCATGTAACCGGGTTAAAATTATATCTTGAGGATTTTTCGGGTCCGGCAATGTGGGGGTATACGCTGATTAGAAACGGCAAACCCTTACGGGCGCAATGGGCCCGCTTGTTTCATAAGAGTTAGTAGATAGAAGGGAGATTTTCAGATGCCAAGGGCGCGAAAAGGAGCGGCCAAGCGACAGGGCAGAAAGAGGATTTTGAAACAGGCCGAAGGCTTCTGGGGAGGCAGAAAGAATCTTTTCCGAAAGGCCAAAGAGACCCTGCTCAGGGCAGGCGCCTTTGCCTACCGCGACCGGAAGGCCCGCAAGCGCGTGTTCCGCAAGCTCTGGGTAATACGCATCAACGCCGCCGCCAGGGAGCGAGGGCTGACCTACAGCCAGTTCATGGGCGGGCTGATAAAGGCGGGAGTGGAGATAGACCGCAAACAACTCGCCGAGATGGCCGTCAACGACCCCCAGGGTTTTGACAAGGTCTTCGACGCCGCCAAGGCCCAGCTAAAGGCCGCCTGAGGCCATGCAACCCTGATTTAATTCCACCCAGGACCTCGCCTGCCACACGACCAATCACTATAAAATCCGTAGCGGCAGAGTTTCCCCTGCCAACGTGTATGGTAGGGGCAAGCCCCCGTGCCTGCCCTGGAAATTAAAACGGGCAACCATCCGCCTGAGACGGGTTGCCCCTACAAGAGGTCAAACGAGTTCGACCGCTGCAACTTTTATTGTGCGTCGAGACGCACCCTACAACTGCCTTCGTGACCGGGGACGAGACGATCGAACGTGTGATGCATGTTGACGTGCTAAGGCTAAACTGTCACAATTCTCTTGCTTGAGAACTTATCCGGCAAAAGGCTCTTCAAGTGCTGCTCGTCGTCCGTCGGGCAGACAAACCCAAGGATATCTCCGGGCTGGATTTGCGACACCGCAAGCAGCTGTGGCCATCCACGTGGCGGCGAAGCATCCTTTAAGATTTCATCTTTTGAATCTGGGTAGCTGTAGTAAGGGTGAGGGTGTATAATCCGCCATTCTTGCTGCTATGCGTGCTCTATAGGTTCTAGATACTCATACAGCTGAAGTGAGTTTACCCAAAGCGAACTCCCTACCACACCTCCCATTACTTTAGTTTGTATATGCTATTTCCCACCCAGCGTCGTCCGGAAACCGAATCTTCGCCGTCAGGTCTTTATAGCCTATCTGGAATATAGCGGCTAGTGCGTCAATCACTGGACCGGTTTTGTCAATGTACACCACCTTTTGTACTTTGTGTGACCGTGCCCACGCTTCTGAAACAGTA
>JAUVQR010000030.1 GCA_030598065.1 Planctomycetota bacterium
AAGTTGTCTCTGCGAAAACGAGCTGTAGAAAACAAACGTGGCAAAGGTGAGAACCAGTAAGATACTGAACGCAAGCACCACACGAAAGCGCATGGAAGACTGTGTCAGGGCCTCCCACGTCAGTTCTCTCAGGAAGCTGCCGGCGCTGACTAGCCCGCCTCTATGTTCCTCCCTGGCCATGGCCGCGGAGTCTTCCAGCATCTCCCGGAGGGGCTTGCAAACGTCGCCCTCCTCGCTCTTTAGACGGAAGCGCACCTTCGGGCCGCCGGCGCCGAACTCAACCATGTCTCCGTCATGCAGCACGACCTCGTCTATCTGTTGGCCGTTCACAAAGGTGCCGTCGGCCTTGTTCCTTAACAGGTAGTCACAACCTTGGAGTTCTATCTCGGCGTGAAAGGGGGCGGCAACCTTGTCCGCGGAGGGATCGAACCGCAGTTCGTTCGCGGGGTCGGTGCCGATTTTCAGTCTCTCCGCGGTAAAGACCTCTGTAGCGCCCTTCTTGCTGCCGGAGAGATGGACAAATACTGTTTTCACTGGTGAACCCCCAGAGACACCACGTATTAACGGGGTTTGTTATCGCAAAAATGCTTATAGATAGCGCCAGAAAAAGACCGTAACGCGGTCACGTCATGGCCCAGCTCCTTGAGCCTCCTATCAAAACCCTCCATGCTGGAGAAATTCTTGGAGACGTACTCCGCCACAAACGTCTCTGCCGTTATAAGATTTACCTCAGGCCCTTTGTCGTCAGAGCTATGGTATATACTGTAGGCTATCAAATCGGTTATAGTCCGCAGGGCTATGTCTACGTCCCTGCCTATCCTATCCCTCACCATATCGAACGTGAGGTCTTTTCTGCGGTAGTAGTACCGGTAAATCCCCTCTGCAATGTCCTGAAGCTCTTTCGTATCCCCGGAGGCCTTCTTGATTCGTTCCCAAAAATCCTCCGGATCCTTGAAATGGTCTGATATATACTCCTTTACGGCGGTCCCGGCCTTCTGGAAATTTTCCTCTGTGCTTTGACCCTCTTGGGTCTTAGAGATTTTGTACGCCACTATGTCTACGATGGCCTTAAGACCTGGGTGCCCTTCTACATTCATGTCTAATGCCCTGGTATCAGGCCTCATTGCCATTATCCTCGCTCCGAGCAGCATACCATACGGAGCAGTGTCTCACAATTAACTTCTGTTGTATTATATATTAGATTTTACTACGATTCTATGCGAAACCGCTTTCCGGTGGGCTTACGGCAAAAGAACATGATACGTTAGAAACACACGCTGAACGGGGCCTGAAGATACTGGAGGGTGTGAACTTCTTGCAGCAGGAACTGCCCATAATCCTGCACCACCAGGACCAGGAGCATCTACATACCGCAGTTAAATAAGACGGTGGAAATACGCTAGGCACTCATGAGCCAGAGGCCCGGAGACATGATAACCGCAGGTGACAACGCCTTTCAACAGTCTGTCAGTTCCTTGAACAACCCGCTACTCTATTCCCAGCGTCTGCAACAACTCCGAGACCTTTGAGGCTTCAGGTGTAGGCGGCGCACAGTACTCCAATGGAATACAGACGTAGGCCACCGGGGTGCCGTCGGCGCTTGGCGGGTAGGGGAGATCATCATCTTCTTCTTCTATGGGGTCGTGCAGTGTCACTATCTTGCCGGGCCGATATGTGCCCAGGGCGGCCTTTAACAGCCGCCACGTATCCGGGTCGTCCTTCCTGCCGATAACAGCGGCATGAGGGGGAGGGGTGATGTGGTAGCCAAGGGCCAGCGCGTAGGTGGAGGCAAAATGCCCGGACTTCCCGGCAGAGCCGGCGTACACCCTGAGCGTTTGTCCGGCCCTCTCACGGTATTCGTCCCTACCCGTCATATAAAACAACCTGTCCAGGATCATCGCCGCTACGGCATTCGCGCCGGGGGTTGGAACATCCTCAAAGGGCTTGCGCGCAAAACGCCTGTGGGCAAGGGCCGTGTCAAAGAAACCTCCCTCCCCTTCATCCCAGAAATTGTCGAGACAATATCCCATGATGTCCTCCGCCGCCTCCAAATAAAACCTGTAACCAGAGACCTCGTAGGCATCCAGACAGGCCATAGACATCTGCACGTTGTCATCCAGAAAACCCGGCACACGCTCCCCTCCCGGATAAGTCGCGTGCAAGACGCCCTCGCCTCTCCTGTAGGAGTTTGCCAGTAAGAAATCAAGCGACTTCAGCGCTTTTTTCTTTATATCTTCCCTGCCGGTAAACTTGTATACCTCAAGGAACGCCGAAATCATCATCCCGTTACGGGAACTATACTTGCTTTTATCAACAAAGGGCGCCGTAGCCGTAGAGGAACCCCTCGACTCGCGCATCTCTTCCCTGCCGCCGTTTATCAGGGTAATAACCTCTTCAGTGGGCATGCCCAGCTCCCCGGCAATTTCCTCCGGCGCGGCGGATATCCGCGGCACGTTCTTGGCCCGGTTGTGTCTCATCTCCCCCAGAACCTCTATCCCGTAGTAACGTTTGATTACCTTCGCCTCCAGGGGTGAGAGTGCCGCGTCCACCTCCGCCGGTGTCCACGTATAAAAATCCCCGTCATCGCCCCTGCCGACGTCGGCGTCCTGCGAGGCATAGAACCCGCCGAGTTGACTGTCAGACGCCTCACGGTCTATATAGCCCAGAATATCTTCCACAATGTCTTTGTAGGCGGCATTACCCGTTGCGGCATAGGCCTGAGCAAAATTCCTCAACATTCCGGAGTTCACGTAGGACATCTTTTCAAAGTGAGGTACACGCCACTCCCTGTCCATTGCATACCGGAAAAACCCTCCCATTATATGGTCCCTGATGCCGCCTTCAGCCATGGCATCCACCGTCTGAAGGGCACGCGCAAGAAGCCCTGCATTTTCTCCGGAAAACCCCCTCCAGAGGGCGAACTCCACACCCGACTCACTGGGGAATTTTGTGCCGGTACCGAACCCGCCGAAATCGAGGTCAAAGTCCTCAGCGATGTGCCGCGCCATTGAATCCAACAGCTCCGGGGACAATTCACCGGCCTTCAACCCCGCTTGCTGCTGCGCAAGGACCAGCCGGCTCATCTCCTCCGCCTGTGTGAGAAGCTCGTCTTTACCCTCTCTGTACAGCGTAGCTATACTGGGCAGCAAAGACCTGAACCCCTTGCGCCCCCACTTGTCTTCGGCCGGAAAGTACGTACCGCCGAAGAATACCTTGCCGTCAGGGGTAAGAAACGCCGTCAGCGGCCAGCCCCCATGCCCGCTGATGGCCATTACGGCGTTCTGATACCAGCGGTCTATGTCCGGCATCTGGTCCATGTCCACCTTGATTGCCACGAAGTATTCGTTTATTAGCCGGGCGACCTCCGGGTCGGCATACGTCTCCTCATCCATCACGTGGCACCAGTGGCACCATATCGCGCCTATGTCCAGCAATATAGGCCGGTCCAGCCTCCTGGCCAGCGCAAACGCCTCTTCCCCGTACTCGTGCCAGTCTATAAGCTGAAACCTGGCGCTGCGCAGGTAGGGGCTGGCAGAGAGGGCAAGCCGGTTTTCTTTATGATTGAGGTCTCCCTGCTTGAGGCCCGGGGCCGGGCTGCCGGGTTCATCAGCGTAGACACCGGGAACACCGTCCCGACCCGCTAACGCCAGAACACTCAACAAGACCAACACTGCCGACGTCAAAATATTTATGCCTCGCAAGAGATTCCCCCTCCGGTAAAATATTTCCACATAGTTTCAATTTATTCCATAATTGCGACATATTCAAGGCCCCACCTAGAGGCCTCGCTCAGAGACGCAATGTAATGGTGCGCTTGTCACACAGGCGCGGGCCTTGAGCGGTCCGGTCCCGCAACCACGGCTGAAGGCGCTTAACCCTTATATTTTCCGTTCCCTCATGCAATATAATTTTTATTTTCTGTTGATTTTCCGGGGTCTTTGCTCTATTAAGTTAAAGATTCTAAACTTTCCGGTCTGTCGCTTCTAAAAGGGTTTTTTATGTTATGTACGAAATGGTCCCAGCCAGGGTATTCTTTACAAAAGGCGTCGGTAAACATAAGGAAAAGCTACAGTCGTTTGAACTCGCCCTACGTAAGGCCGGTATAGAAAAATACAACCTTGTCAAAGTCTCCAGTATCTTCCCTCCAAAGTGCAAGATCGTAACCAAGAACACGGGCAACCCCCTTATCAAACCCGGTCAGGTGGTGCATTGTGTGCTCAGTGATAATTCCACCAACGAACCCCACCGCATGATAAGCGCGTCGGTCGGGCTGGCGGTACCCGCAGAGACCGAGCACTACGGCTACCTCAGCGAACATCACGGGTTCGGGGAGAATGAGGAGAAGGCCGGGGACTACGCCGAAGACCTCGCGGCCTCGATGCTCGCCACCACATTGGGCATAGAATTCGACCCTGAAAAGAACTACGATGAGCGGAAACAAATCTACCGGATGAGCGGCAAAATCATAAAGGCCAGAAACATTACTCAAACGGCCCGTGGCGATAAGGACGGGCTGTGGACGACCGTCTTAGCTGCCGCGGTCTTTCTGCCATGACACAGCCATGACACAGTGCAATGAGAAAGATCTAAGAGACAAGTACCTTAATAAGGGCGTCATCCCGGCCCACAAGGTGACGGCGAGCGAGGACATGCGTGTGGTAGACCTGGTTGACGGTTTTGCCGCGTCAGGCGCCTTTAACGCGGGGCGGCTGGCCGAGGCCTCTAAGCTATTTCTGAAGATGGCCCAGGATAAAGAGGACACCGCCATCTGCCTCACCCTCTCCGGGGCCCTGACCCCCACGGGTATGGGCGGCCTACTGCGAGAGCTGATTGAGGCGGGGCTGGTGGACTTTATCATATCTACCGGCGCGAACATCTACCACGACCTGCATTTTGCCCTGGACCTGCCCATGTACCGCGGCGACTTCCGGGCCAATGACTCCGAACTGCGGAAGGCCAAGATTTATCGTATATACGACATGTTCGTCACGGACGAGGTGCTTGTAGAGACCGACAGCTTCCTGCAGACCGCGCTTGACAACGGCACCGGCCGGCAGGGCATCTCCAGCGCGCAACTGCACCATATAATCGGAAACGCGGCGCTCAAAAAGGCTCCCCACCCGGAAAGAAGCTTTGTCGCCCAGGCCGCCAGGCTCGGCGTGCCCGTATTTACGTCATCACCCGGGGACTCGGCGATTGGCATGATGCTTGCCCTTTTAAAACTTCACGGGAGCACGGTGACGGTAGACCCCGACCTGGATGTCCTGCAGACGGCGGCCATAATACACGGCAGCAAGAAAAACGGCGTTATTACACTGGGGGGCGGCTCGCCAAAGAATTTCTACATGCAGACACAGCCCATGCTGGAAATGCTCTTCGGAAGGCCCTGCAAGGGACATGATTATTTTATACAGATAACCACCGATTCGCCCCAGTGGGGCGGCCTTTCGGGGGCCACGCCACAGGAGGCTGTCTCCTGGGGGAAGGTCAAGAAGGGGAATGTTGAGAACAACGTTGTCGTATACTGCGATGCAACGATAGCGGCGCCTATCCTGATGACCTATGGCCTGGCACGGGCGGGAAAGAGGCCCCAGAAGAGGCTGTACGAGCAACTTCCGGAACTGGTCGCCGCACTTAAACGCGACTCAAATCCTTTATAATATCACCTTTTTGTAGTATATGAATTGCCTTCATGTCCGGACCTGAATACGTTCCTTACAATTTCGGGGCCTTACCCGAAAAAGAATCCCGGCTTGAGAACAGCCGGTTGGTGATACTTCCCGTACCGTATGACTCCACCGCAAGCTACCGCACCGGCGCGAACGAAGGGCCGCGGGCCATCATAAACGCATCAAGAAACCTTGAGACCTTCGACGAGGAGCTTCTCTGTGACATCACCCCGCAGGGGATACACACAATGCCCGAACTCATGCCGGACCACCGCGGCCCGGAGCACATGATAGCGAGCGTTGAAGAGGCCGCCGATGAAATACTGAACAGGGGCGAGATGCTGGCCACCCTGGGCGGTGAGCACAGCATTACCCTCGGAACCGTACGCGCCCACAAAAAGGTCTTCCCAGGATTATCGGTACTTCAGATAGACGCCCACCTGGACCTTAGAGACTCCTACGCCGGGACAAGATACAGCCACGCCTGTGTGATGCGGCGCGTGTGCGAACTCTCCGACGTTACCCAGGTAGGCATAAGGAGTTTTTCCGAAGAAGAACACGCCTTCGTGACAAAAAACGGCCTGAAGCCCTTTTACCGGCGTGATATACTTAACAAGCAGGATTGGCACAGCGAGGTGATTGGGAGACTTTCCGAGGACGTCTACGTGACCATAGACCTGGACGGGTTGGACCCGTCTATCATGCCTTCCGTTGGGACACCGGAACCCGGCGGCCTGGGGTGGTACGAGCTCCTGGGACTCCTTAGGAAGCTATCGGAAGAGAAGAGGATAGTCGGGTTTGACGTCATGGAACTCCGCCCTGAACCCGACAACGTGGCGCCCGACTTCCTAGCCGCCAGGTTGGTCTACAAACTAGCCACATACACACTAACCTCTAAGAGACAGGAGTAGGTCATGGAAGAGATACGGGGAGGCGTAACCGCGCCAAAGGGATTTCTCGCCGGGGCCGCTCACTGCGGTCTTAAGAAGGACGGCTACGACGTGGGTATCATACTTTCCAAAAACCCCGCACAGGTAGCCGCCATGTTCACCACCAACCAGATAGTGGCCGCGCCGGTTGTCTATAGCCGTGCGGTCGTAAAGAAGGGACACCTGCGGGCCGTGGTGGTCAACAGCGGCAACGCCAACGCCTGCACAGGCAAGGAAGGGCATGAAGTCGCCAGGACCATGGCGGCGACGGCGGCAAGCGCCATGAATCTGTCGTCCGAAGACGTCTTCGTCGCCTCCACAGGCATAATCGGCGAACGGCTGCCCGTTGAAAAGGTCGGCCCGGGCATAAAAGAGGCCGCGGAAGGTCTGGGAGACGCGGAGCATAACGGCCATGCCTTCGCGCGGGCCATTACCACCACCGACACGTGCACAAAGGAGTTAGCCATCAGGGTAAAGACCGGCGAACACGTAATCACCATCGGCGGCGCGGCCAAGGGCGCCGGCATGATAGCGCCCAACATGGCCACCATGCTCTGCTTCCTTACAACCGACTCCTCCATCCCAAGCAATGTGCTGGGCAGATGCCTGAACCACTCGGTGAACCGTTCTTTCAACCGGATAAGCGTCGACGGACACATGAGCACAAACGACACGGTCGTCATACTGGCAAACGGGGCGTCCGGCGATAACGTCATCGACGACGCCACTATGGCCCTACCCGTGTTTCAGGAGGCGCTGAACCACGTCACCGACCACCTGGCCAAGGCCATAGTCAGGGACGGCGAGGGAGCGACAAAGCTGATAATGATAGAAATAAAGGGCGCCCCGACAGAGGCGTACGCCCTGAAGGTGGCCCGCGCAATCGGCAACTCCCCGCTGGTCAAGACCGCCGTAAACGGCGAAGACCCCAACTGGGGGAGGGTCATATCGGCGGCGGGCGCGGCGGGCATTCCCCTTGACGAACAACGACTTAGGTTATATATTGGGGACGTTCTTGTGGTCGAAGGTGGGGGTCCCGTGTCTCTTGACCGGGAGAAACTCCTGGAGGTAATGAAGGCCAAAGAGGTAAGTATACGCCTTGACCTTGGTCTGGGCAAGTCAAAGACCGAGTTCTGGACCTGTGACCTCTCCCATGAATACGTTACCATAAACGCCAAGTACCATACATAAAGGGCTATTCTTTTACAAAACACAGGGCTAACAGAGAAATGAAAACCATAAACGTCTACATAAACCGCCTGATATTTCTCGCGATAATCATGACCGGCCTGCTGCTGCATGCCCCCCAAGCCGGTGCACAGGAGCTGAAGCTGAACGTCAAAGAGCACGTCCTGAAGAACGGCCTGACGCTGCTGATGCTGGAAAACCGCCGCAGCCCGACCGTCTCGCTGAGGATAGTCTTCAAGGTAGGTTCAGTAAACGAACGCATAGGCATCACCGGCGCCTCCCACCTCTTCGAGCACATGATGTTCAAAGGCACCCAGCTCTTCGGCACGAAGGACTGGGAGATGGAAGAGCCGCTTCTGGAAAGAGAAGACGAGCTGGTCGCCGCCATCGTAGCCACTGACGACCAACAGGTACGCAAGGCGTTGGAGGAGGAGCTTGCCGACGTCAGAAAGCAACTGAAGGCGATAACGGCCACCGAGGAATTCTGGTCTATATATATGAGAAACGGAGCCACCGGGATTAACGCCTCAACGAGTGACGACATTACCCGCTATTACTGCAACCTGCCGGCAAACAAGCTGAAACTATGGGCCTTTATCGAATCCGACAGGATGAAGAACCTGGTGCTTCGTGAGTTTTACTCCGAGAAAAACGTGGTTATGGAAGAGAGGAGAATGCGCACGGATACCAGCCCGTTCGGTCTCATGTTCGAGCAGTTAAACGCCGCCGCGTTTACGGCGCACCCCTACGGCTGGCCCGTCATAGGCTGGATGTCGGACATAGACAACATAACCAAGAAACAGACCGAAGAGTATTTCACACGGTACTACGCCCCGAATAACGCCGTGATTGTGGCGGTAGGGGACATAAACCCTCAGGAGGTAACCGACCTTGTGGAAGAATACTTTAGCGACATACCCGCACAGCCGCCCATCCCCGAGGTAACCACCGTGGAACCGGAGCAGAAGGGCGAACGCAGGGTGGAAGTGGAGTACGACGCAAACCCGATGGTGGCCATCGCCTATCACAAGCCGGAGATTACTCACCCCGACCAATACGTCTTCGAGGTGATACAGAGCCTCCTCTCCAACGGCAGGACCTCCCGTCTCTACAAGAAGCTGATAGAAGAGGACAGGGTAGCGGTGATGGCGAGGAGTTATTCAGGGGGTTCAAAATACCCCGACCTCTTTTTTGCCTTCGCCAGCCCTCGCCATCCGCACACGGCTGAAGAGGTAGAGAAGGCCATATACGAGCAACTGGAGAGACTCAAGACCGAGCCGCCCTCGGAGTGGGAGCTGCAGAAGATAAAGAACCAGCTCGAGGCCAATTTCATACGCGGCCTGGTATCCAACTCCGGCCTGGCCGACGAGATCGGATACTACGAGGCCGTAGCCGGCGACTGGCGCTACGTCAACACCGCCATAGAACGGATAAAGGCCGTGACCGGAGAAGACGTCATGAGAGTGGCAAGCAAATACTTCGTAAAGACAAACCGCACCGTGGGGACGCTGGTTCAAAAGAAGGAAGGGACTTAGAAGAAATGATAAGGAAGGCTTTCTGGAGCTTATTGGCCACGGCGCTAGTCTTGGCGTTTGTCGCGAGCGGCGGCTACGCGCGCGCGCAGCATGCGATGCCGCATAAGGGCGCGGCCCTTGCAAAACCCCAGTCAAAGGGCGCGGATATAGTTTCAAGGTTTGAATACAGACCGCTCAAATGGGCGCCGCCGAAAGTAGAGCGCAGGGTGCTCTCGAACGGCATGATACTCTTCATCCTGGAGGACCAAGAGCTACCGCTGGTGAACGTAACTTCGGCTATAAGGACGGGCTCCATCTACGAACCCGCCGACAAGGCCGGTCTGGCGGCCCTTGTAGGTCACGTGATGCGTTCGGGCGGTACAACCAGCATGAGCGCCACCGAGATGAACAGGGAGCTGGAATACATGGCCGCCTCCGTGGAGACCAGCATCGGCCGTGAGTCCGGCTCAGCCGGGCTTTCCGCCATGACCAAGGACTTCGACAAGACGCTTGAGATATTCGCGGACGTACTGATGCATCCGGTGTTCTCGGAAGACAAAATAGAGCAAAAGAAGGAAGAGATCCTCGAATCCATAAGGAGAGAGAACGACAACCCCAACCAGATAGCCTTCCGGGAATTTCGCAAGCTGCTGTATGAACCGCACCCGTACAACCGCAAGGTAGAGGGTTATGCCGATACCATCCCCGACATTACCAGGGAAGACATGATAGCCTTCCACGACAAGTACTTCCATCCAAACAACATCATTATGGGCATCTCCGGTGACTTCAATACCGATGAGCTGATTAAAAAGCTGGAAAAGGTCTTCAAGGGATGGAAGAAAGAGGATATAGATTTCCCGCACGTGCCGAAGGTGGAGAACGAACTTGAACTCTCCGTAAACTACGTGAACAAAGACCTGGAACAGTCTACCATACTGCTCGGCAACATAGCCATTGAGAGGACGAACCCCGACTACTTCGCCGTCAAGATAATGAACTTTATACTTGGCGAGGGCAGCTTCACGGCAAGGATTCCGAAAAAGGTGCGTGACGAGGAGGGGCTGGCATACTCCGTATACAGCGCCTTCCATACACCAAAGGACCTGGGGTTTTTCTTCGTCTCCTGCCAGACCAAGGTCGGTTCCACCTCAAGGGCCATAGAGCTGATCCTGGAAGAAATCAAACGTATAAAACAGGTACCCGTGAGTGACGACGAGATAAAAGGGGCAAAGGATACGTTTGTAAATCAGTTCATATTCCTCTTCACGACCAGCGCCGCAATAGTAAGCCACATGGTGGACATAGAATATAAAGGGCTTCCCCTTGATTACCTGGACACATACGTGGCAAACATCAAGGCCGTCACAAAAGAGGACATACAGAGAGTGGCCCGCAAGTACCTCCACCCTGATAAGATGATGCTCCTGGTGGTGGGGAACGAG
>JAUVQR010000284.1 GCA_030598065.1 Planctomycetota bacterium
CCCCTCGTTTATAAACATAGGCACCTTAATCTCAAGGTCGGTCTCAAGCTTGGCTGGTTTAAACACGTTTGTGACGGTGTCGCCCTTGATGCCCGGTGAGGTCTCCACCACCCGCAGGTCTACGGACGCGGGCAGTTCAACCGACACCGGCTTGCCCTCATAGAAGCCCACTCTCGCCTTGGAGTTGAGCGGCATGTACGGGGCATAATCGTCCAGCACACTGCCGGGCAGAAACTCCTGATCCAGCGTCTCGGAGTCCATCATGCAGTAGTTCTGGCCGTCGTGATAGAGGTACTCCATGCTGCGGTATTCCATGAACACCTTCTCTATCTTGTCAGTGGCGCGGAAGCGGTTCTGGATTACGTTGCCCTGTTTCTGGCTCTTGAGCCGGGTCTGTATCAGCGCGCGCTTGTTCCCCGGGGTGAGGTGATGAAAGCCCACGACTATATACAACTCTCCGTCATGCTTTATCATCATCCCGTTTCTTAATTCCGTAGCGTTTATCACCTCAAAAAACTCCTCTTCAGACAAATCATCATCGTTTAACAAAACGTCCCGGAAAGCGGATTATAACAGAACGTCTACAGGAATTCCATCATAACGGAGTCCGCCACAAAAAGGCCCTTACGCGTGAGACGGAGCCTGTTCTGTCTCATGCTCAACAGGCCCAGGCGGCACAACCTGTCTATCACGTCACCATACAGCTCAAGGAGGGAGAAGCCGGTGCGGCCGGCAAAGTCCCGTTCTCCGATGCCGGAGGTCATCCTGAGAGACATTATAACGGTCTCGGCGGCGCGCCTTCTCGGTGTCAGGCGCTCCCTGAACGTCCTGGCGCTATTTTGTGTCACGCTACCCGCCTCGGCCTCAATCCGCGTGACGTAACGGAGGACGTCCCTGACATTGGAAGAACGCCTGCCGTCCAGATACGACACGGCGCCCGCGCCTATACCAACGTACGGGAGGTTCTTCCAGTAGTTTATGTTGTGACGGCAGCGGCGTCCCCTTCTTGCGAAGTTGGATATCTCGTAACGTCTGTAGCCGGCCCCAGCCGACGTCAGAAAGGACATCGTCTTCTTCAGCATGTCGAGCTGCACGGCCTCATCCGGCACCGGTATCCTGCCGGACCTTATATCCCGCGCCAGTGGAGTCCCCCTCTCTACGCTAAGGCAGTAGGCGGAGATGTGCTCCGGACCAAGCGCCACGGCCCCGGCAAGGTCTTCCGCCCATTCACCAGTGGTCTGGCCGGGCCATCCGAATATGAGGTCAATGCTCAGGTTGTCAAAACCGACCTGGCGCAGCGTATGGAAGGCGTCAAACGCGTCCTTCCGGGAGTGCGCACGCCCCAGCAATCTCAGGCCCTTCTCACTGAACGACTGCACGCCAAGGCTGATGCGGTTTACACCGCCGTCTTTTAGAGAAAAGAGCTTTTTGGGGTTAACGGTGCCGGGATTTACCTCTACCGTGTACTCTTCTATCCGTTTCATGTCAAGCAGGCCGGACACGGCGGACAGCATCCTGCCGAGCTGTTTCTCGCCGAACGCCGTGGGGGTGCCGCCGCCTATGTAGACCGTCTTATATGGATAGTCCGCGACGCTCCCCAGCTCTTTTTCTAACGCCGCTATATACCTGTCGGCAATTTTTGTCTGATACACAGATGAGTTGAAGTCGCAGTAGCTGCACCTCTTCACACAAAACGGAACGTGTATATAAAGTGCATTGGGGAGCGTCATATGGTCTTGTCGCGACATCTAACAGGTCAGATGAAGGGCGGTGACAACGGTCTTTCCGCCCTTTTCCATGTCGTTATGCAATCTACAGGCCTCGGGTGTCAGCGCGGCAAATAACTCTATACCCTTTTGTTCGAGCAGCGCCTCGAGCTGCGGGTCTATCTTCATACAGCCGTCCTGGCCCGTACCCACTATCAGCACCTGGGGTGATGCCAGAAGGGCCTCTCTGACGTCCTCTTCCTGCAGCCTGTGCCCCTCCCGCCGCCACCAGCTACTATTCACCCCGTCAGGGCATATTATCACGTCGCTCGAATAGTCGCGCTCGTCAATCCTGATACTTCCAAAACTTGAAGAATCTATATGCATGTCGCCGGTACCGAAGACCGTATGCGCTGCGGTTCCTGTGGGGTATTCTACTACGCGGCACTATCCGAAATTCTTGACGTCGTTGATGTCATTTATGTCCGTGATGCCTTTGATACCTTTATCGCCGATATCTTTGTTACCAACCATAGGGACGAAGACACAGCTCAACAGCCGCTCTTCTTCGATAGAGCCACCTCTACGTGTTATCCTGTAAAGGACCTGACGCTCCGTGACGCCGACCGGGATTACCAGCCGTCCGCCGTCGG
>JAUVQR010000316.1 GCA_030598065.1 Planctomycetota bacterium
ACAAAAATGTAGTGCCAGGCCTTAGCCTCGTGCAATCACGCACGACCTTAAAAGATCGCACTACAATATTGGGCGCAGGCGGAATTACATTGCCTTATGTAGTTCGAGGCTTTAGCCTCGTGCAATGGACGGCACGACCCTGAAGGGTCGTACTACAACTCGCAATGACGTGTGAACAAGCGTAGCAGAAAGGGTCGCCCTCGACTTTTCTTCGATAGCATTTTGGGTTATAATTATGAGAGATCAGTTCAATGCGCTTACTATCTCGATTACTTGTTATTACCGTCATTTCCCTTGTGACGGCGATTGCCCTCCCGTCTGCGCCGGCGCAAGCCCAATGTGTACCATGGTATATTGAGCTCTCCCCTGAGTCTGCCCCACCCGGTACAGAGGTCACCGTCTATGGCTATGGTTGTGATGCAGGCAGGCCAATCGACCTTTATTTTGACGGGGTCCTGGTATTTGAAGGCGGAGAGACTGATAGCAATGGAGAGTTCATCATCCCCTTTACGGTTCCCGAAAGGCCCACGGGACACTACTGGGTGCTGGCCAGGGTAGGGTCCAGCCTGGGGATTATCGAAGCGGATAGACTACTTGCCGTGAAGCCGGGGCTGACGGTCAGTCCCGGGGAAGGACCTGCGGGCACCACCGTTACCGCGGAAGGACACGGGTTTGCCGAGAACGAAGAGGGTATCGAGCTGATTTATTATCTTAATGACGCCTATGAAACGATAGATAGAAATATCTCAGCGAACGCGAATGGCTTCTGGGAGTGGAGCTTCCAGATACCGGCGTCCGACAGGGGAGAACATAAGCTGGACGCACAGGGTTTCGAGAGCAAGTTTCACGAGGTCACGGATACCATTTTCCGGGTAACGGCGGAGATAAGTATAGATAAATCTTCGGGTATCGCGGGCGACACCGTAACGATGACTGGCACTAAGTTTGTAGCCTACGAGAAGGGCATCATGATATCGTTCGACGGCCAGGCGGTTGTTACCGGCATCGAAGCCAATTCCTATGGTGAGTGGGAGGAAAGCTTCCAGGTGCCCGGGATGCCTGCCGGTGAGTATACAATCACCGCGGAGGGACAGCTGACCAGTCAAGAAGACGTCGGGGTTCTCAGCTTCAATATACAGCCGGAATTCATGCTGTCCGACGACCAGGGACATGTGGGCATGGACCTGACCGTCACGGGTCGCGGTTTTCCCGCCTACGAAGAGATAATCATCCTGTACGATGATAGCCAGGTAGCAACCGTCGAAACGCACGACCAGGGTACGTTTGAGGTGAGTTTTTCCGTGCCTGAGAGCAAGCACGGCGAACACGTGGTGAGTGCCGGGCCGAGCGGGGGCACTAATAACACTGCGGACCTGGAGATTAGTGCCAGCGCTGTATTTACCATGGACTCAAACTCCCCACCTGTACCAGCACCGGTGTCACCCGCCGACAGGGGCCGGCTGGGGTTCGTAAGCGCAGTGATGCCGACCTTTGAGTGGTCCGACGTATCCGATGAGAGTGGAATATCCTACTACAACCTGCAGGTGGCGACCACCGCCGATTTCGACACATCCTCTTTAATAGTCTCAGTTAAAGGTTTAACCGGAACAAGCTACACGCTTCAGGAGACAGAAGCCCTGTCCATTGGCACCTACTACTGGATTGTGCAGGCCGTAGATAGCGCGGAGAATGAGAGCGGCTGGTCGGCAAACCATTCCTTCCGTGTCGGACTCCTGCCCCTGTGGGCATTCATTCTCATCATAGTCGCAATAGTTGTGCTCCTGGTCGCTCTGATTCGTGCCCTGTTAATAAGGCGAACCATATATTATGACGGCTGGTAGAAAGAATCATAACCCCCTGTATCCCCCTTATCTTAAGGGGGACTTAATAGGGTTTATCTTAAGGGTGATTCTAAAGGAAAGTCCAAAATCCCCCTCTTAACATAAGAGGGGGTTAGGGGGAGTTATCAAATCCCTCTCCCTCGATTGGAGAGG
>JAUVQR010000019.1 GCA_030598065.1 Planctomycetota bacterium
GGCTCGTTCTGACCGACGGGAGGGGGGCTTACGCCAGGTCCTCTCCCTTGGGGAAGCCGCTCCGGTCACCTAAAGAGGAGTGAGCGTCGTCTACGGATGCGCGACGGAGACCAAAAAGCCTCTTTATAGTCTCCACGTATTTGTGGCCGGCGCCGTTCTTTGCCTCCTGCCTCCCCACCTCCGCGGGTTGGTGCAGCAGCTTGTTCAGCGTCCTTTCCATCGTATACTCCACCTCCTGCCACTGCGCCTCATTCACGCCACCCAACTTGCTCCTCAACCTCTTCAGTTCATCTTTACCGACAGCGTGGAAGTGCTCTCTCAGGTCCGCGATGGCAGGGCCTATCTTTACCTCCTCCATCCATGCGACAAACCGTTCAACCTCCTTTTCCACCATCGCCGTACATTTTTCCATCTCCATCTCCCGCTCGTCAACGTTCTGGTTCACGACGGACTGCAGGTCGTCGATATTGTAGAGGAAGACGTTGTCCAGCCGGGCGACCTCCGGGTTTATGTCCCTCGGCACGGCAATGTCGATGAGGCACATCGGGTTCCCCTTGCGCAGCTGGATGGCCTCCATAACGTGGTCAGGATGGAGCACGTAGTGGGGCGCGGAGGTAGAGCTTATTACTATATCCGCCTTGGACAACTCCTTTGTCAGGTCGTCGAAGCGTACGGCCATACCCCCATACCCCTTGGCCAGATTGACGGCCCTGTCGTAGCTCCGGTTGGAGACCATCACGGTTCTTGTGCCCTGGTCCACAAGTGACTTTAACACCAGTTCCGCCATCTCTCCCGCTCCGATTACAAAGACGGTCTTATCGGAGAAATCCTGGAATATCTTCTCAGCAAACTCAACCGAAACCGAACTGATAGACACCTTTCCCTGGGAGATGCAGGTGTTGGAGTGGATGTCCTTACCTACCGAAATGGCCTGTTGGAAGAGCCGGTGCATTACCTTGCCGATTACCCCCCTTGAGGCCGCCACCGTGTACGCCTCTTTCACCTGGCTCAGAATCTGCGTCTCGCCCACCACCATGGAATCAAGACTGGACGACACGTGAAAGACATGCCTCACCAGACTCGGACCGCTGTAACAGTACATATGCCCCCTGAACCTATCCGTCTCTATACCGTGGAATTTGGACAAGAAACCGTACATGGTCTTCTCGTTCATGGAATCGTCCGGACAACAGACGTATATCTCGACCCTGTTACAGGTCGAAAGTATCACCGCCTCACAGGAAGGATATTTGTTATGCAGGACTTCGAGCGCCTCGTTCACCTTTGACGGGCTAAAGGCCAACTGCTCCCTCACGTCAACGGGGGCCTTCTTATGATTTAATCCCACCACAAACAGGTTCATCACTTGCCCTCAAACTCTTTCATGATATGGTGGGGAACTTCCTTTGTGACCTTCTGGTAGCCGTGCTGCGCGCCCAGAAGGAAGGTACCAAGAAAGGTAAACACCACCACCATAAAAGCCGCTATGGTCAGACCTGCCACCTTGTTGCCATGCATAGAGACGCCCACCCTCAGGTGCAACAACCCGGCGTAGAAGAGCCAGGTCACCAGACCCATCACCACCTTAGAGTCAAGATACCATTGTGGCCCGAGAGCGTTGGAATATCTCATCCAAAAGGCCCCCAGCACCAGGCCCAGGGTCAGGAGAGGAAAGCCAAAGCTCAGCGCCTTCCACATCATGGTGTCCAGCCGCTCAAGCGATGGCAGCCCATGAAAAACCGACCCAAAGAACTTGTGCTTCAACTGTCTCTGCTGGGTCAGATACATGACACTGAAGATGAACGTGAGGGTGAATGCCGCGTAACCCATAAACATCGGAATAATATGGGCAATCAGCCAGAACTTGCTCAGGTTCGCCGGGACCACAAGGGCATTCCCCACCAGACCCAGCGCGCAAACGCCCAGAATCGTCACGACGGGAAACAGAAAGGCCCCCATGGAAGGAATGTCGTAAATATACTCTATCGTCATGAAAACCCCGACCACGCACCAGGTAAGCAAGACGACGGACTCGTACAAATTCGTGATAGGTATATTGCCCGCCTTCACGGTGAGTAAGACGACGAGGGCCGTATGCAGGATAAACGCAGCTAAAGGCAGACGCTCAGCCCACCCTTTATCGTACCTATCCGGCCTGGTGAGACGCCCAATTTGCCACACGCCGGATAGGGCGTACAGCAGCACAACTATAGTGAATGGGTTGTATATTATCCCTATGTTCATGACAGTAACCAAGTTAACCTAAGCACAACTCTTCAAGTTTAAAAAAAAACCGGTACTTAATCAACATAATTTTATTGCCCCCCGCGAGGGATACCATCTACTGCAGTCGGCTATTGTCCAGGCGCGCAGGGGGCGCTTGACCTTTTGGCGTAAATTGATACCTTAGTGACGTTTGCCGGGGCGTAACCGCTTGTAGGGATTCAACGGCCTTACACCGAATTGAACGAGTAAACCGTAAAGGGGCGCGCCTTCTAAAAGCCCCTCACACCGTGGGCTGATTCCTCTGAGAGGCCAGGGTGAGAACGCTGTAGATGCTTTCTACGGCCTGTATCCTGTCACGTAACTTTTATTCTTACTATTGACAAATACGTATGTTCGTGATAGTTTACCGAATCTAGGACTTTATTTCTCGAACGGCTATTGTGGCGTTATATTAGTTGGCTAACAGTTGGCTAAAATGAAGCAACTTAGGAGGACAGCTGGTGGACCCTGTAGCAAGAAACTTCGTCGCTGCTAGCGTTATATATTTCTTCATAGGAACTTGTTTGGGAGTAATGATGGTGCTTTTCGGACTTGAAGGAAATCCGCAACTCAGATTCGCCCACTCGCACCTTAATCTTTTGGGTTGGGTGTCAATGATGATATATGGCGTTGGATACCACATCTTGCCGAGATTCAGTGGAAACCCGGTGGCCTATCCGCAGTTTATGGGATATCATTTCTGGCTCGCCAATATTGGCCTGCTGGGGCTTGTCAGTCTTTGGGGATATTCAGTTATGTTGACAGGCGTGTTTGCATTGATGCAGGTATTAGGCGTCGGGCTCTTTACGCTAAACATCCTGGCCAGTATAAAGCCAGCCCCAGAGACGGATTGATCGGTTTCACAAGGAGTGATTAGAACATGAGCAAACCCCCAATCACCAAGAAGTCAAGTCTGGGAGACGTAATCAATAATTACCCGGAGACGGAAGAGGTATTCAAGAAGTATTTCGGTTCCGGCTGCTTCACCTGCCCCGGTTCGAAGATGGAGGACATTGCCTTCGGAGCCATGATGCACAATATGGACCCGGAGATAATAGTCAAAGAACTCAACGAGGCTATAGAGAACGCAGCCAAAAAGGAATAGTTTCTCAGGACTGCACTTGGTACAAGCTTATTACTGTATTATGTAGCATTTATTCGGAAGGAGATTGTTTCGATGATAGACAATGAGAAAGTGAAGCAAGTCCTTGAAGAGATAAGGCCCGCACTACAGGCGGACGGTGGGGACATAGATTTTGTGGGCGTAGAAGACAACGTGGTAAAGGTAAGGCTGACAGGCGCCTGCGGAACGTGTCCGAGTGCCCTGGTAACGCTGAAGATGGGCGTTGAGGCAAGGCTGAAAGAGGAAATACCTGAGGTGGAGTGTGTGGAGGCCGTCTAGGGCCTGCGCTTAAAACCTTGGTGAAAGGAGCAACAGGCGCATGAGTCTAGTTTTAGGACCCATCCATCACTGGATGCATAAAAAAATCAAGGTCTCTGAGGCCAGGGAGAAGGCCATTGTTCAGGGGCTGAAGGATAAGTTCGGCTCGGATGCCGACGGCGTGCTGACCGAGGTGTACAGCAAGTACCCGGCGTCACAGAACTACGGCAAACCCCTTGAGGAGATACTGGCGGACGTGCCTATCCACCAGGGGATACAGAACCTGATAGATGAAGTCGAGACGCGTGAGGCGGCGATTATCACCGCCTTTGTCGGAAAATTCGGGGACGAGGCGAAAGAGGCGGCATCTCAGGCGGCGTACAAGCATGGTCAAAGCTGCGGAGAGAACGCAACGAAGGAAAAGAACCTGAATGATGACGAAAAGTCACCCGGTAAAGCGTTCGAACTCCTGCTTGATAATTACTGCGACGGCATGCCATGTGACAGAGGCGCACAGGTCCTTGACGAAACAGAGAAGAACATAGTGTGGGACCACACCGTCTGCATACACAGCAAGTACTGGGAGGCCGTCAATGCACCCAAAGAAGCCATGTGCGACGTCCTTATTGCCTGGATATCGGGCTTTGGGAATGGCATAAACTCTTCCATCTCACATACAAGGCGCAAGTGTATCGCGCACGGCGACCAGACCTGTGAGAGTTGCTTTGAAACTGGCTAAGGGCCTTCGGTTGTGCCCTTAGCCTTTCCTGCGCCCATACCCCACCTGAGCCTGGCCCGCCAGAAGAACGCAAGACCAAGACAATGGAAGAAGACCTTTTTGACAGATATTCACGCCAGATTCTCTTCCAGCCTATAGGCGCGGACGGTCAGAAGAGGCTTTCCGGGGGCTACGCGCTCGTTGTCGGCTGCGGCGCCACCGGGAGCGCATCGGCCGGCATGCTTGCCCGGGCCGGCGTCGGCCGGCTAAAGATAATAGACAGAGATTTTCTTGAGAAATCAAACCTGCAGAGGCAGTCCCTCTTCAATGAGGAAGACCTGCAAGCGAACCTGCCAAAGGCAATCCTGGCGGAAAGAAATCTGGGCAGGATAAACTCTTCTATAAAAATAGAGGGGGTGGTAGCCGACCTGAACCCCTCCAACATCGAGAAACTGGCGGCGGGCGCCGACGTAATACTGGACGGCACCGACAACTTTGACACACGATTCCTTATAAACGATTACTCCCTCAAGACACGCACACCCTGGGTCTACACCGCCTGTGTCGGAAGCCAGGGGATGCTTATGAACATAGTCCCGGGAGAAACTCCGTGCCTGAGATGCCTTATGGACGGCAGCCCGCCCGCGGGCTCTCTCCCCACGTGTGAGACGGCCGGCATACTGGGTCCGACCGCTCAACTTGTAGGCGCCATTCAGGCAACCGAGGCGTTGAAGACGCTGACGGGGCATCGCGACCGCCTTATAAAAGGTCTGGTGCGCGTCGACACCTGGACGTGGGAGTTCAGGGAACTGGACCTGTCAGACGTAAGGCCGGAAGACTGTCCGGCATGCGCGCAGGGCAGGTACGACTTCCTGCAGGCCCGGTCCGGTATGATGACATCCATCCTGTGCGGCAGTAACGCGGTGCAGGTAGTGCCGCCAAACGGGTCTAAGATAGAATTGAAGGGGCTGGCAGAGAGACTGCATTCCGCACACGGGCCAGGCGGGATTGACGACCTGTCTTACAACTCCCATCTACTCAGGTTCCGGCTAATAGATAGAAATATCGAGATGACCGTGTTCCCGGACGGCAGGGCAATCATACAGGGCACAAAAGAGACCTCAACGGCAAGAGACCTTTATTCAAAATACATCGGAATGTGAAGTTTTTTGCCGTGTCAGCGTAAAGGACTCAACATGATATACCTGGACAACGCAGCTACAAGCCTCCCCAAACCGCCACACGTGTACAGCGTGATGGATGAGTTCTTCCGCCACAGGGCCGCGAACCCCGGAAGGGCCGGCTACAGGCTTTCGGTCGAATCGGAGCGGGAGGTGGAGGTGGCGCGCAAACTGGTGGCCGATCTGTTCGGCGCTAGAGAACCTGAGAGGATAGTTTTCACGCTAAACGCCACCGACGCCATCAACATGGCCCTCAAAGGTCTCCTCAAAGAAAAAGACCACGTAATCACCAGTAACTTGGAACATAATTCCGTCACCAGGCCGCTCTACGGTCTTGAGAAGCGGGGGCTGATATCGGTAACCACGGTTGACGCCTCGCAGGAAGGCGTTCTTGACCCGGAATCTATTGAGCGGGCCATAAATTCGCAGACACGGCTCATCGTCATAACGCACGCCCCCAACGTCCTCGGCACCATACAGCCCGTCAGGGATATCGGCAGGGTAGCAAGGGACAGGGAAATCCTGTTCATGGTAGACGCCGCCCAGTCGGCGGGCGTCTGGCCCATTGACGTTGAAAAAGATTTCTTAGACCTGATGGCCTTTACCGGGCATAAAGGACTGTTCGGCCCCCCCGGCACCGGTGGCCTGTACGTGGGAGAGAGGGTGCCAAAAATCCTACCCTGGAGGGAGGGTGGCACCGGGACGGATTCAGAGTCGCCCACGCATCCGGAAGAATTCCCGTTTGCACTGGAGGGCGGGACGCCCAACTTCGTCGGCATTGTGGGGCTGAAGGCGGGCCTGGAGTTTATTGCGGAAAGGGGCATAGACGAGATAAGACGCCACGGGCAACAGCTACTCAGGAAAATCCTGAATGATGTAGAAGGCGATGACAGATTTGTCCTCTACGGGCCACGTCTGCATAAACAAGAAACAGAAGACAGGCTCCCCATCGTCCCTCTCAATATAAAAGGGCTTGAGCCGTCCGTTGCCGGCGGCATCCTGGACCAGACCTACGGCATAGCGGTGCGCTCAGGGCTCCACTGCGCGCCGCTTACACACAAGGGCATGGGCTCGTTCCCGCACGGAGCGCTGCGCGTAAGCCCCGGCTATTTCAATACCGAAGACGATATAGTACAATTAACCAACGCCCTGAAAGAAATCGCAGACTCCGTCAGGACGCCTGCTACGTAGGTAATACGTCTACAAGAAATGCAGAGCAAGCTCTGCCACTACAACAAAAAAATGGTAGGGTACATTTGGACGCACCATTTCTAAAAAGGGAAACACCGGATGGTTGAAGTCGTACGTTACTCTCTTCAACGAAGTAAACTTCGTTGTCTACCACTGCCCTTAGAATGTTTTCGGTAGACAACGACCTTTACGGTCGTTGATTTGGCAAGGTCTTTGTAGCGTCTAGTCTCCGTACCCGACGTTTTACTTTTTGTCATTGCGAGGAGTGGAAAGCGACGAAGCAATCTCTTACGGTTAAATAGATTGCCACGCTTCGCTCGCAATGACATGTGAAGCAAGAAATGGTAAGCAAAGTAGGGTGCATCTCGACGCACCCGGATACGTAGTTGCCCCATTTATGAGGCTGTTTATGCAGGCTCGATGAATCGAGCAACTACAAACATACCTAAAAGGGATTTGTAGCGGTCGAGGTTGCTCGACCTTTTGTAGGGGCAACCCCCTGTGGTTGCCCGTGTAAATTCCTGGGGCAGGCACGGGGGCCTGCCCCTACAATACGCGTTGGCAGAGTAAACTCTGCCACTACAATAAAAGTTGTAATGTCATTCTGTGCGAAGCGAAGAATCTATGGTGAAAAATATAGCATTAGACGGTAACAACCTGACCATCCAGGACCTGGTGCGCATTGCTAGAGCCAGAGGGGGCGCGAAGGTCTCACTGGCGCCTTCGGTCACCGGAAGGATTGAGAAGGCAAGGAAGGTGATTACCGACGCGCTCAAGAACAAAAAAACCGTCTACGGGGTCACCACCGGTTTCGGCGCGCTGGCCGGCGTCATCCTGTCAAAGGACCAGACCAGGGACCTCCAGCGTAACATACTGTTGAGCCATTCGGCCGGTGTGGGGCGGCCGTTCGACGAAGAGACGACGCGCGCCATTATGGCATTAAGGGTAAACAGTCTCGCGAAAGGGTTCAGCGGCATAAGGCTGGAGACGCTACAGACACTTGTAGATATGGTAAACGCGCGGGTACACCCGGTCATCCCCGAGAAGGGTTCTGTGGGCGCAAGCGGAGATCTCGCACCACTGGCGCATATGGGGCTGGTGTTGATAGGCGAGGGTGAGGCCGTTTACAATAACAAACGCCTGCCCGGCGCCGAGGCGATGAAAAAGGCGGGGATACCGCTTTTGCAACTTGAGGAAGGCGAGGGTCTTGCCGCCATAAACGGCACGCAGGTGATGACCGCCCTGGGCGCCCTGATAATCCACGATTCCATCAACCTCGCCAAGACGGCCGATATAGCGGCCGGCATGACGCTTGAGGTGCTGCGCGGCTCGCACGTGGAACTGGACCGCAGGATACATGAGACTAGGCCCCATCCGGGGCAGTCACGGTGCGCCGAGAACCTGAGAAAGATAATAGCCGGCAGCGCGACAACAACCTCGCACATGGACTTCGGCAGGGTGCAGGACGCTTATACCATCAGGTGCAGCCCGCAGGTACACGGGGCCTCCCGGGACGCCCTCAATTATGCCGCAACGGTGATAGAGACGGAGATAAACTCGGCGACCGACAACCCGATGGTGTTCTACGAGACGGGCGAGATACTGAACGGCGGAAATTTTCACGGACAGCCTGTGGGCCTCGCGGCCGATTTTCTGGCCATTGCGCTGTCGGAACTGGCCAACATATCAGAGCGCAGGATAGAGCGGCTGGTCAACCCGCAGTTGAGCGGGCTACCCGCCTTTCTTATCAGGAACCCCGGCCTCAACTCCGGCATGATGCTGGCGCAATACACGGCCGCCGCGCTGGTATCCGAGAACAAGTCCCTGTCTCACCCCGCCACCGTGGACTCAATCCCTACCTCCGCCAACAAGGAAGACCACGTCAGCATGGGCACGATAGCCGTCAGAAAGTGCAAAGAAATCCTGAACAACGCGGAGTATGTAGCCGCCATAGAACTCCTCTGCGCCGCCCAGGCGCTCGACCTGTTCACCAACCTGAAACCCGGCGCCGGCACCCTGGCGGCGTATAATATCGTCAGAAAGCACGTCTCTCATATGGAAGTGGATAGGATACTCTCCAGAGACATAGAAATATTATATGGCCTTGTTCACGGTGGCCGGGTGGTCCGGGCCGTGGAGGAAAAGATAGGGGGTCTTTATTGAATTCCGCTGAATTCAATAGAGATGCCAAAAGAAATGATGTAGAATATTCCATGACGTCAAGAGATAATCTGGTTTCTGAGAAGGGCACGGAGCAATAAAAGCCCGTTAGAACCCAAAAATGTTTTATGACCGCTCCAAGAACGATTTAAGGGCCTTAGTCACCGAGAGGTTGCTGCCGCACGTCGAGATGCCTGGAAGGTATATCGGCAGCGAGTTGAATTCTGTGGTTAAGGACCCGAATGAGACCTGTGTCGCAGTCGCCCTGGCCTTTCCGGACGCCTACGAGATAGGCATGTCGCATCTCGGCATGCAACTCCTCTACGGTCTCCTCAACTCCATAGACGGCGTGGCCTGTGAACGGACGTTTGCGCCCTGGCCGGACATGGAATCGTTGATGAGGAGGTATAATGTCCCCCTGTTCAGTCTTGAAAACTACCGCCCTCTGGGGGACTTTGACGTGGTGGGTTTCTCACTCCAGTACGAGATGTCATACACAAACGTGCTCAACATGCTGGACCTCGCGGGCATACCGCTGTTCAGAAGGGACCGTAAAGATGACGACCCCATACTCATTGCCGGCGGCCCCTGCGCCATGTCGCCCGAGCCTCTGGCCGACTTCATAGACATCTTCGTGCTGGGAGACGGCGAGGATACACTCTCCCGTCTGGTAACGCAACTCAGGGACACAAGAGACAACGGGGCGACATCGACCCGGAGGCAGACGAGAATAGAAAGAATCCACTCGCTTGTAAAGGAACGGCAGGGGCTTTACGCGCCGTGCCTCTACGACGTGGACTACGCCCCCGACGGCACCATAAAAGAAATTCGGCCCACGGAGCCATGGGCGCCCGCGACGGTAAATACATCAAGCGTGAGAGACCTGAACAAGTCGTACTTCCCCGAAAAACCGATAGTGCCTCTCATACGGACCATCCACGACAGGATAACGCTTGAGGTAATGAGGGGTTGCACGCAGGGCTGCCGGTTCTGCCAGGCAGGAATGATTCGGCGTCCCACGAGGGTCCGCACGGTAAGCACACTGGTGCGGCTGGCTGAGAGCTGCTACAAGAACACCGGACATGACGAGATATCGCTGGCCGCGTTATCGATAAGTGATTACCCAAGGCTTGAAGAGCTCCTGTCGGAACTGCAGAAAACGTTTGATTCCAGAAAGGTAAACGTCTCCCTCCCGTCTCTAAGGGTATCGGACATGCTGGAGCGCATACCCCCGTTCCTGAACTCAGTCCGGAAATCCAGCCTCACACTGGCCCCGGAGGCGGCCAGGGCCTCGATGAAGAAAACGATTAATAAAGACATAAAGGACGACGACCTCTATAAAGGGGTCCGAAGGGCCTTCGAGCTTGGGTGGAACATGGTAAAGCTTTATTTCCTGGTAGGTCTCCCCGGCGAAAATGACGACGACATAGACGCCATAGTCAAGATGGCATACAACGTATCCAACCTGAAGAAGGAAGTTAACGGCTCCCCCGCAGGCGTCAACCTGACCGTGGCGCCTTTTGTGCCAAAGGCCCACACACCCTTTCAGTGGGAGCCGATGGTGTCACTGGAAAGGTTCCAGCACATAAAAGGCAGGCTCAGGGACAAGATAAGACACCGGCGTATAAGGCTAAAATTCAACACCCCTGAACGCAGCGTGCTTGAAGGCGTGTTTTCAAGGGGCGACAGAAGGCTGGGCCGGGTAATACACAGGGCCTGGGAAATGGGCTGCAGGTTTGACTCCTGGGAAGACCACTTTGACTTTCAGCGATGGCAGACGGCGTTTGAAGAGACAGGGCTTGATATCGGCTTCTACCTCTACCGGCGGAGGGGCCAGGACGAGACCCTGCCCTGGAGCCACATCAACGCCGGCGTCAACGGGGAGTTCCTGAGTTTAGAGCTCTCGAAATCGGCACAGGGCATTATTACCGACGACTGTGTCACCGGAGATTGTCCCGATTGCGGAGCCTGCCCCCGGTCAAGCAGCTTTCAGGAGGTGGCGTAGCGCCATGGCAACCGTCTATCTGGGGCTTGGGGCCAACCTGGGAAAGAGGATAGAGACCCTGAAGGAGGCGGTGAAAAAGCTGGCGGCTCACCCTGGAATATCCGTGACGGCAGGTTCTCCATACTTTGAAACGGCTCCGCAGGGGGGACCGCCTCAACCCCCGTACGTCAACGCCGTACTGGAAATCAAGACCGGCCTTTCACCCGATGAACTTCTGGAGGCAGTGCATGAAATCGAAGACTGCCTGGGGCGTGACCGCGGCAGCTCAAGAGAACAACGGTGGGGCCCACGCACCGTTGACATTGACATCCTCCTCTACGACGACCTCATCGTAGAGGAAGAACACCTGAAGATACCTCATCCGATGATGCACGAGAGACGTTTTGTGCTGGAGCCTTTGGCCGATATCGCCCCTGAGTCTGTGCATCCGTTAATCAAAAAGACCGTGGCCCAGCTCCTGGAAGCCATAAAGGGAACCCCGGCCAAAACTAAAACACGGACGTCTAGAGCGCTCAAGAATGTCTAAACTGGACAAATACATAATACTCACCTTCCTCCCCGCACTGTGCATAACAGCATTCATACTGCTGGGTTTATACCTGGTCGTGGACGTCTTCCAGAAACTTGACGACCTCTTGTCTCTGGAAGACCAGGCCGTCTACCTGGCGTTTAACTACTACAGCCTGCTGTTGCCGATAATGATTGTCAGGCTTTTCCCTGCAATAGCACTCATATCCGTAGGATTCGTGTTGGTAAAACTGAACAAGACGAACGAACTAATGGCGATGCAGGTCTCCGGAATAAGTATGTACAGGATACTGGCACCCCTGTTTATCACCGTCGGCATCCTCTCCCTGTTGGTAACCGGGAATCAGGAATTCCTTATACCGGCGTTCGCCGGCAAGCTGGAACGTTTCAAGACCATAACCTTTGACCAGAGCGAGTTGAAGGAACTTTTTACCAAGGACCGCTCAAACGACATCCTGATGCGCGTGGCGTCGTACGATATCGTAGAGGAAACCATGTATTCAATCTTCATACTGAAGAACCTGGGTGATGACGAGTATATCACCATCACCGCGAAGGAAGGCAAGTGGATCGGCGATAACACGTGGTACCTCACAGACCTGGCAATTAACGACTACGCCGACGACAAGTGGATACCCCCGACATTGGAAGAGAAAGAATATTTCCTGGAAACGGAAATAGGCCCCGATGACATGAGAGAAAAAGAAAGGGAAACAAACCTGATAAGTATTTTCCAGCTCCGGACGCTTGCCGAGAAAGACCCGGGTAACCCGCGTTATCCGGTCTATTTTCAGTCAAGACTTGCCTACCCCTTTGTCGCCCCCGTATTGGTACTGCTGGGCATTCCGTTCGTTGTAGGCTTTCAAAGGCTGAGAAAGAACCTTTTCTTCAGCATGGGTGCTCTGATTGCCATCGTCTTCACCTTCTTTGTGTTCAACATATTTTGCACCAACCTGGGGATTACGGGAAACCTCAGCCCGGCTCTGGCCGGCTGGCTGCCCGTACTGATCTTCAGCGCGTTCGGGCTACTATTATTGGACTGGGCCAACGTCTAGGATGCAAAAAAAACACCCTCTGGTGACCGCCGCCATACAGCTTTCTTCCAACAACGACAGGCAACAAAACGTCGCGAAGGCGCTGGAACTGATAGATGAGGCAAGCGCACGTGGAGCCAGACTGGTAGCGCTGCCCGAGATGTTCAACTACTACAGCTCCCTCAAGGAAATGGTAAAAAACGCGGAACCAGTACCGGGACCGACAATTGACGCGCTTGCCCAAAAGGCCCGGGCCAACGGACTCTACATACTCTGCGGCAGTATCATCGAGTCGGCTCCTGACGGAAAGGGCTTCAACACCTCTGTGATGGTCGGCCCGGACGGAAACATCCTCGGAGTCTACAGAAAGATAAACCTCTTTGACGTGGAAATACCCGGTAAGGTCCGCTACGGTGAATCAGAATATATACTGCCCGGCAATGAGATGGTAACGCTAGACGTAGACGGGTGGATAGTGGGCCTTGCCATCTGTTACGACCTCCGGTTTCCAGAA
>JAUVQR010000181.1 GCA_030598065.1 Planctomycetota bacterium
AGGCTCGAAATTTCCGCCAGAAAGGGCCATTCCCTGACCAACGGACACGTGGCAAAGATTGCCAGAGAGACTGGCGCGGTCCTGGTCTTTGGTTCAGACACACACGCGCCCGGCGACCTGCTGGACAGATCCGACGCAGAGAAGGTAGCGATGGGCGCAGGGCTTGACCCGGACGAGGTCAGGAAATTATTTGAGGAGACGGAATCGTTGTTTAACGGCCGGAAGGAGTCCCTTACGAGATGATGCCAGAGGAAATGATAGAGGCGGGGCAAAACGCCCTGGACTGGTTACTGGAACACAAGATAACGGTCGCGCTGACGGTAATAGTCGTTTCAGCCGTCACCATAGTGTCCGTGCACTACGTGAATGAGCGCACGCGAGAGTACGAAGCGGTGTGGACCAAGATAGGCGTGCTTTCCCTGGACACAGGCGTCGCAAAATTCCAGGACCAACAGACCCGGGAAAGAACCTATGCCACGGTGATACAGCAATACAACACCTTGTTGGAGGACGGCGCCGCGCCGAAGAAGGTCAGACCATGGGTGCTGTTTGAACTCGGCAACGCACATTACGAGGCGGGGGAATACGAAGACGCCATCAAGATATACAGGCAATTCCTGGAAGATTACGGCGGCCACTCCATGGTTCCTTTCGTCAGACAATCCATCGGCTATGCTAGCGAGGAGACGGGTCGTCTTGACGAAGCGATAATGTATTTCAGGGGCAACGCGCCGGCGGACGACCCCGAAATGAACGCCCAGGAGAAATGGGATATCGGGAGGTGCTACGAAAAGCTGGGACGAAAGGAAGATGCGGCGAGGTCATATAAGGAGGCAGTAATATTCGCGGCCGACAGCCAGCCCGCAAAGCTCTCCCGGTACCGGCTGGATAGCATTCAGTAAGGCGCAACCACCATGCCCCAGGAAACAGCTCAGGACACAACCCCGAACACAGTCGAAGAAAAGAACGTCTACGAGTTTGTCGTCAAGAGAAAGATGTACGTAGGAAGGCGGCTGGACAAGTATCTTCCCGCGCGCTTTCCCCAGTACACGCGCTCTTTGATACAGAGACTCGCAAAGGCGGGGTCCATTCAGGTAGGAGGCCAGCCTGCCAAGAGCAGCTACCTGATAAAATATAGAGACGTTATCACGTTGGACGTACCGGTCGTAGAGGAAGACAGGGTACTGCCCGAAGACATCCCGGTTGACATTATCTACGAGGACGACTACGTCATCGTGGTCAATAAACCACCTGACATGGTGGTCCATCCCGCGGCCGGCAACATGAGCGGCACACTGGTAAACGCGCTTCTCTTCCACGTCCATCTCCAGAACCTGTCACCCGCCAACGGCCCCATGAAAGCGGGGATAGTCCATCGACTAGACAGGGACACAAGCGGCGTGATTCTGGTGATAAAAGACGCCTCCATACACAACAACATCGCCCGGCAGTTCTCAGAGCGCACCGTAAATAAGGAATACCTCGCCCTGGTGATAGGCGATGTGGAACTCGACTCGGACATTATCGAACTCCCCATAGGACGTCAGATAGGCAACAGGCTCAAGATGGCCGTCCGGCACGACGAGGGCAAAGAGGCGTCCAGTATCTACGAGGTGTTGGAGCGCTTTGGAGACTTTACGCTTGTAAAGGTCATGCCCAGGACCGGCCGTACCCACCAGATACGCATACACCTGAAGGCTATCGGCCATGCCATCGTGGCGGACGTGGACTACAGCAGACGTGACTGCCTCTACAGGTCGGAAATTCTTGGGGAAAAGTCTGAACCGGGTGAGGAGCCGGTACTGGACAGACAGGCCCTGCACGCCTACAGGCTCGAATTCTACCATCCGGAACTAAAAAAGAGGGTCTCTTTCCAGGCGGAACTGCCCGAGGACATGGAGACCGTGCTGAAACTCCTGCGCCAGCGCGGGCCGGTGGTGAAGAAGAACAGGGGAAGGGGCCTGTCAGCACGGAGAAAGGGACTGTAGCGCTCTACCCCGCTCTCTACCACGCTTTACCCAGCTTTACCCAAAATGAAGAGAAACTAAAGAACCTCACACGGGTGCACACCACTAATACGCATACATATCCCGCGTAAATAAAAGAAGTTGACAATACTCCGGTAGTAGCTAAAATAAGTCTTTTAGCCGTAAGTATCTAGGTGCAGGGCAGGAATTTTGTGCCCTATCAGGTTCGATTCCTAGATCGTAGACTATTGATTGTAGGATTGTAGAACCTCACATTTTTTGGAGGAGTTTCCAATGTTTGGTATGCCAGGCGGTTGGGAATGGTTGGTTATACTTATCGTAGCGCTTCTTATCTTCGGAAAGCGTCTTCCCGACGTTATGAGGTCACTGGGGAAGGGCGTTGTAGAGTTCAAGAAGGGCATTAAAGGCATAGAAGATGATGTAGACGTGTCTGTCGACGAAGAGAAGAAGAAACTGGATAAAGAGACTCAGGAAAGAAAGGGATAGAGAAGCCGGCCCATGGGAAAAGATGCAAAAAGAGACAAGCTCAAATGGAGCCGCAGGGTAAAGATTAACAAGGGCCGTAAACCATGCCGTGGAAGAAGCCGTACGGCAAAACGCCGGCCGATATAACCAACTTCTCTCCCGGTTTAACCCCACTCGTACAATCACTCACACACTTAGCCGCGCGTCATCCCGTGTACTAAGAAATCCCCACCAGCGGAACGGGCATAATACGCCTCACTTCGCCGACCTTGCCCCCTCCTAGTACTTGGGTTAATATATGAATTCTCATAAGCCGGCACCGGAGCATAAACCGTGGTAGAAACCGGGGCGGAGACGCGGAAAACGACGCAGAAAACGCAGAAAAATATGTACAAAGTGTTCGTTACCAGAAGAATACCGCAAGAGGGGCTCGACCTGTTGAGTGGTGCCGGCCTGGGGCTTGAGTCCTTTGCCGACGACAACCCAATCTCAAGGCAGGAGCTGCTTGAAAAGGTAGCGGGTAGGGACGGCCTGCTATGTCTACTCTCGGAGAGGATAGACAAGGAGCTGATGGACGCCGCCGGCTCGTTAAGGGTTATTGCGAACTACGCGGTCGGTTACGACAACATAGACGTGGCGGAGGCGACGCGAAGGGGGATAATCGTCACCAACACCCCCGGCGTCCTGACCGTGGCCACCGCCGAGATGGCGTGGGCGCTACTATTTTCTATCGCCAGACGGGTGGTAGAGGCCGACAGGCTGATGCGTCAGACAAAGGGGTTCAGGGGGTGGGAGCCTATGCTGCTGCTCGGAGAAGACGTAAGCGGCAAGACCCTTGGGATAGTGGGCGCCGGCAGAATCGGGCAGGCCATGGCACGGATGTCTCGCGGCTTTGACATGCGGGTGCTCTACTTCAGCCGCTCCGTTAAGGAAGACTTCCAGAAGGAGACAGGGGCCCAAAAGGTTGACCTGGACACATTGCTCAGGGAGAGCGATTTTGTGTCGCTACACGTGCCCCTGATGCCGGAGACCCACCACCTGATAGGCCAAAGGGAACTCTCATTGATGAAAAACACCGCCTGCCTCATAAACACCGCCCGCGGCCCGGTGGTGGATGAAAAGGCGCTGGTAGACGCGTTGAGGGGGAAAACCATAGCCGGCGCGGGGCTGGACGTCTACGAGGAAGAACCCAGACTGGCGCCCGGACTTACCGAACTGGACAACGTGGTGCTGGCGCCCCATCTCGGCAGCGCCACGGTAGAGGCACGCCGAAATATGTCTACAATGGCGGCGGAAAATATGATAGCCGGTCTTCGCGGCGAGAGACCCGAAAACACGGTCAATCCGGAGGTGTTCAAGGCAACTGGGAGGTAATCTTACATTTGTCTCACACAATGTGTAGTAGTTCGTATAAAAAAAGGTAGTATATGCAATCGTACGTTAAAAGGAGCTCATGAGACTCTCAATCAGAAAGGGTTTTAGTTTTGGCCTTACGTCAGGGGTTATTACCACCCTGGGCCTTATAGTGGGGCTGCACTCC
>JAUVQR010000193.1 GCA_030598065.1 Planctomycetota bacterium
AGACCACAAGGGTCCCAGATGGCGAATACGCGGTAAAGCTGGTGGCCTCGGACCTGCCCAACAACCCGCCGGAGATAGCTTTAGACGCCGAAAAGGTCTCTCAGACATTTATTATAGACAATACGCGGCCGCGCCTGATCGACCTCTGCGTCACGTCAGCCGGAGAGGAAAAAGTCTCCGTAACGGGCGCCTTTTCTGACGAGCTGTCTGGCATCTCAAGTTTCCAATATTCCGTTGACGCCGGCGATTGGGTAAGCGTATTCCCCGAAGACAGTATATTCGACTCAAAGGAGGAGGCGTTCATCTTCACGGTAGATGGGCTTGAGCCCGGCGAACATACACTTGTGGTAAACGCCGTCGACCAGGAAGGCAACATAGGCACCGGCAAGGCCATCGTTGAGATGATTGACTAGGCCGCTACACTGGCACGGGGTCACCGGAATCATCCCGACACCCCTGGTTCATACTAAAAGCCCTTTAACAGACCGCTGGCTACCAGTTCATGCGCCGTATTATTCAGCGTTTTGTTGTAGACAGACTGCACGTGGATGACCTTTTCGACGGTGTCCAGATTCATCTGCTCCAACGCCCTGTTGGCCTTGAGACTCGTAAAGATTAGAATTAACGTCATAACCAGTATTGAGGCTATGCAGACCAAGAGGAGCCAATAACTCACGACGGCCAGAGGCTCCCAGAACAAACTAACCAGCGCCAGGAGCAGAGAAGCCCACAGTATACCCATGACCGTCACCCACGTCGCGCGGAAGGCCGTGCCATCAAGGACCTTTTCACAGGCTATCAAGCGGCCGAGGAGCCTCTCAAGGGAGTACTTGAAAAGCCCTTCCACGGCCTTCTGATAAGAGGTGTCCCGCGACAGGTCCAACAGTTCATCCCTTTCCCTTTGCCCCATGATACCATTTAAAACAAGAAGCTTTCTTTGCTTGTCGTAGCTTATCTTGCGTCTGAGCGTACCGGAGAAACTGACACCTTTGGGTAGTTTCTCAAGTCTCTCACAGGTCACCCTGAACGCCTTTCTCGGCGTCCTGGATATCAGGACAACAAGCCACTTGTGAGGGTTCTCGGGGGCGTTGACCAGCAGGTTGGTAAGCCACGCGGTAACGACCGCGCTGCAGAGACTTGACACTATAAGCAGCGGTTGTATGTGCCGCAGGTTCTCCAGGGGGTGCGCCGAGCATATTACCATGAAAGACTCAGCCGGACCCATATTGACCTCTGCCTCTCTTCACACCTTACCCCCTGTCTTCCGGGAACTGCCCTGCAGGTCCTTTCTCTTTATCTCTACCCTGTCCTTCTCGCCCTCTTCATACATGCCGGCCCACACACCGGCAAATTCTTCATCATCATAAAAGAACGTCGCGGGGCCATACGGGTCATGCCCGCGTGTCAGTTCAACGCACACGTGCCTGTTGTCCACTACGTAAAAATGTTTCTCTATAACGGTCTTATTGACAAACAATCTTATCCTGTCATACTTCAGTTTCAGCTTCACAAGCCGGGGATTCTCACGCTTGAGCACACCTACCATATCAGCAACAGATAGCGCTGGCCCCTTCCTTGTCTTGCGGAAACAGATACGTATGTCACGGCCCTTGGAAGCCAGATTCCGTATGGCTTCAATAACCCTGACGTCCTCAAAGATGTCATGACTGAGAAAACTCTCCACTATCGTCACGTTCTCTTCGGCCATGCCGAGCAGCCTCAAGAGTTCCCTCTTGCCCCTGGGCGAGACGAGACTCTCAACCCTTATGACCCCTTCTGAATCGCTCTTAAGCGTCTTAAAAGCAGCCGGTGTAAATATGCCCATAACACGTTCCCTACCATGCCAACGCCGCTCATGCCGCGGCAGGCGCCTCACAAGGCGCAAATAAAGAAGAACTCGGGAAGCCCAATGATTGTGGAAAAACTTGCACACGGACAATCAAGGTGAAGGATTTCTTCCCATTCTCCGTGCTTCTTCCGTAATTTCCTACCTATTTCAAACGCCTTCAGGCCCGCTGGCGAATCGAAAAAAAATGGGCACCCTGCATAAAGCAGGGCGCCCATGTAATAGCACTAGAAACTACCTTCTAGCTGTCCACGAAGTTATTACTTCTTGCCTCCGCGAACGAGCTTCTCCAGGTCTACCAGCCTGACATCAGGGGCATAACAATCTATCCCATGGACAGCCTTGTCCAGACCCAACAGCTCTTGCTCCTCTCTCACCCTTATACCCATGGTGTACTTCATAATGTACCACAAGAAGGCACCGGCGGCAAAACACCACGCCATACATGCAACGACTGCGATGAGCTGGGCAAGGAGCTGCCAGCCGGAACCGGTTATGAGACCAGCTACTCCACCATAGCTACCGTCGGCAAAGATACCAAGTGAAATCATGCCCCATATGCCGCAAGCGGCATGGACTGACACGGCACCCAGAGGGTCATCAACCTTGAGCTTCCAGTCAAGCAGCCACACGCTCCCCATCATAGTCAAACCGGCAATAATACCGATAACTACCGCTGCCCAAGACGGAACCCAGGCGCAGGGACATGTGATTGCGACAAGACCGCCGAGCGCACCGTTACACATCCAGCCGATGTTCGGCTTCTTCTGTTTGCCCCAGGTAACGAACAGGGCGGTAACAGCTCCGGCAGCACCGGCAAGGAAGGTGTTAACGATAACAACCGATATTCTCAGATCCGTCGCAGCAAGGGTGCTGCCAGGGTTGAATCCAAACCAACCGAAGTACAGCAGGAAGGTGCCTATCACAACGAAGGTCATGTTGTGGTGTGGCATATTGTTCGGGGTACCGTCTGCATTGTATTTCCCTATGCGCGGTCCCAAAGCCAACGCGCCGACAAAGCCCATCAGACCACCTACCATGTGGACCACACTGGAACCGGCGAAATCAAGACCGCCAGAGCCGATAGGCAGAGCGGAGATCCAGCCACCGCCCCACACCCAGTGACCGTAGATAGGATAGACTACGCCGGCTATAAAGCAGGCGTGGATAATGTACGCAGGATACCTGCACCTACCCGCTATAGCACCTACGGGAATGACGACACCCTTGGTCAAAAAGACCATCTGGAACATCCAGATCATGTAGGTGTTAACGTCGTATGCATTCCAGTGAAGTATAAAACCGCTGTAACCAACCCCCAGGCCGCCTGCCTCGGCGCCGGGAAAGCCACTGCCGCCAAACATCAGTGCAAATCCCCATAGCCAGAAGATCAAACCTGCAAGGGTCGTGTCAAGGAAGCACTGGCCCAGATAGTTCAGCATATGCTTCGCCTGCAAGAACCCGCCCAGGAATGCAAAACCGGCCTGCATGATGAAGACCAAAACCGCGGCCAACAATACCCAGGTAAAGTTGATTGCCGAGTGGAGACCCTCTACGGTCGTCATATCCACCTCGGAACCGTCGGCGTCTCCTATGCCCACAAGTGTCCAGACCACTTCTTCCTCCGCCTGGGCCACTGGAGTGCCGATATACCCCGCTAGAATACAGAGCATCACTAACGGGACAATAAATGGAAAGAGTTTTTTCATATTATTCTGCTCCTAGTTGTTTCCTAGTTTTTCCCAGAATAAAAGGTAGGTAAGCTTTGTTTGAACTTCAAGAAATTTATGAGACACCCTCCAGTTCAAAAAGCAAATATCGTCTTAAAAAAATTGCGGCAATACGGAACCGCCTTACAACAAACTCCTTACAACGAACCCCCTTCAGCGAACTCCGCACAACCATCATCCAATG
>JAUVQR010000202.1 GCA_030598065.1 Planctomycetota bacterium
ACCAGCAGGCCGACGGCGATGGGCAGTTCGAAGGCGGGCCCTTCTTTCTTGCGGCTGGCCGGGGCCAGGTTGATGGTGATGTGGTCCATCGGGAAGCGGTAGCCGCTGTTAATCAGCGCCGCCCGCACACGGTCGCGGCTCTCCTTGACCGCCTGGTCCGGCAGCCCTACTATTACCGTGTTAGGGAGGGCGCCGCGGCTAACACACACCTCTATCTCCAACACGTATGCGTCTATGCCGTAGACGGCGGCGCTATTGACCTTGGCAAGCATATAGCGTCCCTTTTGCTGCGGGTTACGCCCTCAAATGTGATTTCTACAGAATCACGCGGTGATAGAGGACTTAAACAAGCGCCTCAGACAACGCCCCATACCATACATAGAACCTCTTTTTAGGGGCCCCCTTTGAAGCCGCGGTTGATTCCTTAAAGCGCGGTGCGCGCATCCGCTGACGTCGACTGCCCCCGGTGCGGCCGGATACTTGCACAGGTGCCTTTCGCGCTTAGTATGCAAGGAAAAACTGGATATACTTCCAAAAAAAACTTTAGACGTTTGCGGTCTGCGCTACGCAGTCTCCGCGGCCACCTTGTTCAGCTCTTCAACCAGCTTGTCGACGTCTACGCCGTCGGACGTGGCCGTCGTCTCAATAGAGCACGCCCCACCGCAGCACGAGTCCACCTTGAACTGGGCAAACACCTTGAGGGTCTGTGGGTACTTGTGGGTAACGGTGTTTATAACCATGTCTTTGTTTATTAATGACATTGTAAGCATCTTCCTCCTGTTATTCAGACTATCGGTGCGTCAAGTCGAAGATCCGCCTCAGGCGGGACGCACCCTGCAATAGAACATTCTAAACGATTTGAGCCACAAACTCAATCCCCTGTTTGAGACTTCTACTAATGAAGAAGGCCAGCGTATACGTCATTTGCATTGATTTAAATACCATGGACTTTAAATGTCATGAAAAATAAATTCCCTTGAAAGCGTTCCGTGCAGATAATATAATTTAGAAAATCATTAATGTATTTATTCCAGTGACGTGGGAGCAACCTCCTACGCTACACTTGCAAAATACCGACAGCAGGGGAGAAATGAAGAAGCTCGTACTGATAAACCCGCATCCTCAGGACCATTTCGGCGAAGAGAATATATCCGTCCTGGTGCAGATGCCGCTGAATCTGGGCTACGTCGCCTCGCTTACCCCCAGGGACTGGGTGGTGGACGTAATAGACGAATGTATAGAAGCCGCCCTTGACCCGGAGACAGGGGATCTGGCCTTTGATACGACCGACGTAAAGCTGGTCGGCATAACCGCGGTCTCTTATCAGGCGCCCAGGGCCTACGCGATAGCCCGCGCCTGCAAGAAGCGCAACATCCCCGCCGTTATAGGCGGGCCCCACTCCTCTACCCTCCCCGACGAGGTGGCCGAGCAGGCTGACGCCGCCGTGGTGGGTGAGGCGGAAGGAGTCTGGTCCGAATTATTGCGCGACGTGGAACGGGACCAGTTGAAGAAGCAATATTTCGGCGGGCTTACACAGCTCAGCAGGCTGAAAAACATCTACCCGGACAGGGAACTGCTCAAGAAAAAATACGGCTACCAGTATTCCTCTATAATAACCACGCGCGGCTGCCCCAACAGTTGCGATTTCTGCGCCGTGCCGGTCTTCCAGGGCAAGAAATACAGAGAGCGCCCGGTTGAAGACGTCCTGGCCGAGATGGAATCGACGGACTATAAAGGGCTGATGTTCGCGGAGGACAATTTCTACGGACACAGTAAGGTCTCAAACGAGAGGGCGCGCAACCTGTTCAAGGGAATGACCGAGCGGAATATCAAAAAGGACTGGTTCGGGTTTACCGCGCTCAACACGACCTCCGACGAGGAGTGCCTGAGGTACATGGCCTCAAGCGGCTGCCTGGGCGTCCTGATAGGCATAGAATCCCTTGACGAAGAGGTGCTGAAGGGCATGAACAAACGCGTCAATGTCCGCATGGGCACGGATAGCTACAAAACGGGCATTGACAACCTGCACCGTCATGGGATTATCTGCTGGGGGTCGGTAATCTTCGGCGCGGACGGGGACAAGAAGGACAACTTTAAACGGATGACCGACTTTGCCCTTGAGATGGGAATGGACATCCTTACGTTCGGCCTGTACACCCCGATGCCCATGACCGCGAGCTTCAAGCGGCTGTCCGACGAGAAGCGCATCTTCCGCAACAACTTCCCGGAAGACTGGTTCTACTACAATTCCAACCACCTGGTATTCGCCCTAAACAGCATGGCCCTGGACGATTTTATAGAGGGAATGGAGTACGTCTACGAAAACCTCTACTCAAAGACGGCCCTCAGGGAGCGCTTTAACAAGACCCTCAAAGAAACAAACAACTCAAAGAACGCCATGTTCGCCTACCGTATCAACATAGACTGGCGGGTTGTCTTCAAGAGCGTAATAGAAGACCTGAAGACACTGTACGATTCAGGCGTCTATACGGGTGTTAAATCCAGGTCAAAGGTGGCAATATAACGTAACAGGTGGACCGGCAGCTTGTTAGGAAACCTTTCAGTACCCACGAGACGAAGCACCCACCCCCGGACGTCCGGACGCCTGATACATGGCATTTCCTTATGAAACGCCTTTCTTCATTACTCATCGTTGCGTACTTCCTGCTCCAGTCCACAACAACTTCCGCGGGCGACACCTCCCTTATGAGCCTTTACCACGACGCCATCCGGAGCATGGACAGGCCGCTGAAGAAAGACGACTTCCGCCGTTTCGGCCGAAACACCTCGCAGGACTACAACGAACTTGCCCAGATTTACCTCGAAGGCGGCGACTACACGAAGGCCCTGAAATACACCACCAAGGCGCTGGAGCTAAACGACCTCGATCCGGTCTCAAACCTGAACGCCGGACTCATCTATTATGAACTGGTGGATTACGACAAGGCGCTCTACCATCTGAAGTGGGCCCTTTGGATTGAAAGGAACTCAAAAAAGGCGGAAGGGACGCGCCTTGGTGAGGGGCTACTGGCCACTCCGGAACCGTCCCCACAGCTTGCTATAATGGCCCTGATAGACAAGGCTAGGGAAAAGGCCGACGAAGAACAATATTACGCCGGACGGGAGAGGCAATATGACACGGTAGGCATGCCGCACCCGCCGCGGCTGCCGGTGTACACAGGAAAGCAGCCCGGCACGACCAAGCCGCCAGAGAAGGAACGGCCCGTGGGGACCGGCAAAAAGGCAATACCGGCGGCCGAAAGATCGCCGACTGACATCCTGCGGGATGTTTCGGAAAGGACGGGAATGTCGCCATACATCTCTGAACTGTACACCGTTGAAAAGAACGGCAATAAGGTCACTGTGGTGGTAAACAGGTCGTGGAATGACGTTCCGTATAAGAAAAAAATAGAGCTTATAGACAAACTGTGGGCACGATGGCAGGGCATAAAGAGAAAGACCGGGGACAAACTTGGGATATACCGGATAGAAGTGATAAGCAGCGACGACACGGTGGTAGCCGGAAGCAACTGGTTGAACAC
>JAUVQR010000236.1 GCA_030598065.1 Planctomycetota bacterium
CCGAAAATGAAAGAAGGTTGTTAGAGACCAAGAAGTGCATCAAGTGCGACCTTCGAGGCGCGAGCCTGGCCTTCATGCATCTTGTCGCCGTGGACCTGAGGGGTGCGGACCTCCGTGGCGCGGACTTGAGTGGTACGAATCTAAAAAACGCCAAGCTGGTGGGTGCCCGTCTTATCCGTACCGTTATTGAGGGTGCGAATATGCAGGCAGCAGACCTTAGCGGTGCGGATTTGCATGGCGCTGACGTGCAAGATGCCGACATGCGCGGAGTAAAGCTGCGCGAGGCCAATTTGATACGTACCGACTTCCGGGGCGCTGACCTGCGTGCGGCCGACCTGCGGGGTGCCCAGATGGAACGTACCGACCTCCGGGAGGCAAACGTCATCTATACCGACTTGCGCGGTGCCAAAGGTCTTTCGGAGCTACAAAAGATGGACCTGCGCAGGCGTGGCGCCCTGGTGGAGTTGAAGTAGCCGTTTCTCAGGAATTTCGCCGGCGATCGCCGGTGGGGTGCTAATCCCACTATGCTGCCCTGATGGGGGGGTATATGCGAGGCCCAGGCGGCTTACGGGTTTCAGGTTTTGCTCATGTCGTATCCTCTTGTACCGCAGGAGTTTTGTAAAAAGGTCTTGACAGTCTTCGGTTTCATAGTATAATTTTGCGGTACTTTGTTCTGCAAAAATAGAAGGAATTGGGATAAAAGAGGGGGGAGTTGAATAGCAGCTAAGCCCTTACCTCAAAGGCTTTTGCTAACATCCAAACCCCACGACGAGTATCTTCGTGTCTTAGCTGTTATCGATAAGCTTATGTAAAGTAAAGCGTAGAAAGGAGACAAGCCGGGTATGAACATCTTTAAGAGGCCTATGACATACTGCACCGTTTTGGCGATGGTGGGACTGCTGTTGTTGGGTAGTCCGCGTGTGTCCTTGGGCAACCCTGACCCTACGTTTCAGGAAGTGGCCTCATCCATATATGGCCAGCCCGTAGGTAAGTGTGACTCTGGGGAATTGTACGTATTTGGTCTTACTTCAGAGTATGTCCAGCCGGAATATGTAGACGGTATGGGACCCTACAAGTCATTCCTGAAATTCCTGCCGGTAGTTCGCTGGTACAGGCCGCAGGAATATTGGGTTAACAAGAACAGCGTGGAAGGGGTTTTCAAGACACAGGAGTGTATACTCTGTCACTCCGTGCAGACCCCGACTATTGTTAATGACTGGAGAACAAGCGGTCACGCCAATCCGAGGCCGGACGCAGAGACCGCAAAGAAGTACTACCTTAGCGATCCTGCCCATATGGCCGCGAACGCGGATGAGATCTCAAAGCGCATCGGTGAAGAGATAACCGTGGTCGGTTGTGACGCCTGTCACGGAAACGACCATCAGAAGCTCCAGATGCCCACCTACGAGACCTGTGGGAAGTGTCACCCTAAGGAAACTGGAGGACACCGCGCCGGCGGACTGGGTTCTCACACCCATGCGTGGACGGTTAACGTACTTGAGTTCTCCTGGCACGTTGGGAAGCCTCCGGAGGAAGTCAATGGTTGTCAGGCATGTCACGCTATTATAGAGAACAGATGTGACGGCTGCCACACCAGGCATAGATTCAATGCCGCAGAGTCCAGAAAGGCCGACGCCTGCAGGTACTGTCACCTTGGTGTAGACCACAGGGAGTGGGAGATGTACACCACCTCCATGCACGGCGTACTGTACTCCGAGGAGAAGGCCATGGCGGACTGGACGAAGCCTTTGAAGAAGGGCAACCACAGGGTGCCTACTTGCGCTTACTGCCACATGCAGGAAGGCGACCACAACGTCCAGAGGTTTGGCACTATCTATAGTGACATGGGTATGTTTGAGGTTGACCGTGGTGCGCCCAAGTGGTCCGCAACCAGGGACGCGTGGATCAAGAAGTGTATGGACTGCCATTCTCCCAACTTTGCAAGAGACCAGTTGAGGGCAATGGACTACGGTATAAGACTGAGTTTCACCAAGTGGCGTGAGGCGGCCAACATCATCGTAGGTTGCTTCCTCGCCGGTGAATTCGACCCCATGCCTACGGACCTTGCTCCGGACTGGTACGGCAACTATACTTTCAGTCTGCTGCCAACCGGTTCGCCGAGGTTCTATAACGTCTCAGAGATCGAGAGGATGGGTCTTGAGATGATCTGCTATCTGACGGACAATGTTTACAAGGCCCTTGCCCATATGGCTATCTACAACGCCACTTATGGTACGGGCGGCGCCTTCGAACAGGACCGTATGCTGATTCAGATAAAGGCCGAGGCCAGCCGACTCAAGAGGTTTATTGCGCTTGAAGCGGCCGCAGGAGTCGAGTACAAACCTCAACCGTTCTGGAAGCATGGTGAGTACACTGACCTGCTATCAGGCTGGAAGAGGAAAGAAGGCGACGTAGACCTTGCATGGTTCCAGAGGACCGATATCCCGCATCGTCATAACACCGATTCGGGTCTTGGCGCCGGAGAATAGCAAGGCCAGTAGGACCGTTCGTTAAACATCAGGAGGGTAGCAGGGTACTTCTTGCTACCCTCCTGTTATTTTAAGGAAGTGTGTAATTCCGGGAGGTTTTTTTTTAATGGGAACAGGTTTGACTAAGTCATTAACGATACAAAAGTCCGTAGGTGATAAAGGGCGCTTCGGGCGGTTCGGCGGGAGGTACGTTCCGGAGACGTTGATGCCCGCGCTTGAGCAGCTTGAACGTGAATATGATAAGGCGAAGAATGACCAAGACTTCCAGAAGGAGTTGAGTTACTACCTTAACGAATACGTAGGCAGGCCGTCACCCCTGTATCTGGCCGAGAGGCTGGGCAGGCGTCTGGGCGGCGTGAAATTATATCTAAAGAGGGAAGACCTTAATCACACGGGCGCTCACAAGATAAATAATACGCTAGGCCAGGTGTTGC
>JAUVQR010000308.1 GCA_030598065.1 Planctomycetota bacterium
GGTTGAAAGGTACGCACACAGACCTTCCTCGTATGTCGCTACATCGCGGCCAAACCTGTCCCGGTTTGCCGCCCTAAGCTCAGACGCCAGGAATTCTCCGTACTCGAAGCATAGCAGCGCTAGAAATAGCCGGACCTCGTCCAAGGTGGAAAAGCCTACCCTCTCATGAAATACGGACTTTCCCAGCGACTGGAAATAGGCCAGACCTTCCTCCTGTAGCCTATCTGCCGCCAGCCTGCTATACCTGTTTACGGAATGGGCAACTACACTCCTGGTACAGCTGCTTCCCCTTACGCCCCATGCCACCCATGGTTTGTCTTTCAGTATGAAGGCGACGCAGTGTTTTATCTCGTCTATGTATTCGAGCGAGAAGCAGAGTTCCCTGCCCTCCGCTTTCCAGTCTGTGATGTATTCTCTTACGAGTCGGTACATCTCCGGGTTATCGGTATAGGGGTTGTGAAAGGCCTGCCACGATATGAGGCAATGGAGATATTCGTGCAGCAGCAAGCAGTCAAGGAGTGTCTCGTTGAGTTTAAAGACGTCATCAGGTTGAAGGCTTAGGTTGTAAAAAGGCCTGGGCCTTCCGGAGATATCGAAACCCCCGGGAAAGACCAGTACGTCAAAATCAGAGGGTTCAAGACCGTACTTGAACCCTATTATTTCCAGACGCCCAAGGGCCCCTTGGATGGCCTCCTGCCTGATTCTTGTCAGGTCACAGCTTGCCGTGCGCAGGGAGACTGTCCTTATCCTTTGATTCGGGCCCATTGCCCTAGACCACCTTAACCACCTTTCCAGCCTTCAGGCATCTGGTGCAAATCTTAATCCTCTTTACACTTCCGCCGTTTAGTCTGGCCCTGATTATCTGCAAATTTGCAAGATACTTCCTCTTGGTCTTGCCCGTTATCTTACGTCCGACTCCGCCCTTTTTCTTTGCCAAACCCCGACGTTTGAGGGCGTAGCCGGTAGTCGTTCCCTTGCTACAAACTGCACAAACCCTAGGCATTTCAAACCTCCAAGACTCTAACATTCAAATACGCGTTTTCAGTATATGTACTATAAAACCCCTATTTTAGCAAGAAAAATACGTTTACGACCGCCGGGAGGTTCCACAAACAAGCCCGCTTTCTTATGAATAATATTGACAGGACATACAATTTATGAAAATATAGGGCTGTGTTTATCGTAGATAGTTGCTAGTCAAAGGCATACGCTATTAAATGGAGGTTCCGTTTATGGGTAAATTATCTCTTTTTCTCATGGCAGTCGTGCCCCTTTCGTTCATTCTTACCGTGGGAAACTCTACCTTTGGGAAGGAGTTATACGAAGCCGATAAGAGTGAGGAAAAGGTGAAGGATGCCATGACTATTATGCAGGATGACCTGGATGACCTGGATGACGCCATAATGCAAGAGAATGTCGCGCTGGCGGTCAAGCTGACGCACGAGCTTGACGAGGCGTCCCACTTCATCTGCCACATAGACCTGGAGCGTTCCACACTGTCGAAGGACGAACAGGAAGAGTTTGAACGGCTAAGAAAGACCCTTCATCGCCGCCTGCACGGCCTGACGGAAGCCGCAGACAAAGGTGACGCCGACGCCATGCTGGAACAGTCCTTCAAGGTAAGGGAGGCGTGCGACACCTGTCATCACGATTTCAAGAAGGGTAAGGGTTAGCCCCGACGCGTGTTTGCCGTCTGAGAGCCGCCGTACATAAGAGACACGGGACATAACTATTTCAGCAGCACGTACCTGGCGATGAACGCCGCCGAGACCGGGTGAATGGCCTAGTGCACCTTATGGCCCTTGCCCCTTACCGTCTTCAGTATTGAGTAGGATACAAAACCAAAGGCCAGACCCTCGGTGATACGTATACTACAGGGGATTGCCAATACAAATAGTCGAGCAAGCTCGACCACTACGAAAGACGAACATAGTCCAGAACAGATATACCCAGACCAGCTCATAATATAAGCCGTCTATTACCCCATGACAAGCCCCAAAATGACTTCGAATGA
>JAUVQR010000090.1 GCA_030598065.1 Planctomycetota bacterium
TGCCCCAACACATTGCAGTATACTGTGACACGTAGCGACACGTGCGCTTTTATGCGATTGACACCCTCTGCAATTGGCCTTATCATTATCTAGAGACCCTGAAAGTCCTGCGCAATTGTCATTCTGAAGGGGCGTAGCGACTGAAGAATCTAGATTCTTCGCTGCCCCTTCGCTTTGCTCAGGGCTTCGGCTCAGAAGGACATATGGTATAATGTGGTGGTTTTCTTTAGAGACCTCTTTTGAGCAGTCTCCATTAACAGAGTTGAGGGTAACTTGACCCTATAACAAACAGTCTTTGAAAGGATTCTTGGGTTGGAAGACAACGTCGTAGTCGCTATTACCGGCGCAAGCGGGATGGCGTATGCCCGCAGGCTGTTACGGGTCTTATGCGATAAAGGCATACAGGTCCATCTCAGCATGTCCGAGGCGGCGCTTATCGTCATACGGCAGGAGCTGGGCCTTGAACTGGATATAGACGACCCCGATATAGACGCGCTTGTGGGCAGGGCGAACTGCCCCGTATGGTATTACAAGGTCAACCAGCTTGACGCGCCTCTGGCCTCAGGCGGCAGTTTTCCGCCCGGTGGCATGATTATTGCCCCGTGCAGTATGAACACCCTTAACGCCGTCGCAGGCGGCCTGGCGATGAACCTTATCCAGCGTGCGGCCAGCGTCGCCCTGAAGGAGGGTCGTAAGCTGGTGGTGGTGCCCAGAGAGACGCCGCTCACGTCCATACACCTTGAAAACATGCTGAGGCTCTCGAGGGCCGGCGCCTGTGTACTGCCGGCCATGCCGGGGTTTTATCACTACCCCGAAGGAATAGACGACATCGTTGACTTCATGGTCGCAAAGATGCTGAACTCTCTCGGCATAGAACACAACCTGCTCGTGCCGAAGGAAAAAGACCTGCCGCCCTACCTCAAATACACACACGGAGAGTAGGGTTTCTTGCCACAGACCCCTTATCGGGCGGGCACCGATACTTACCTCCCCGTTTTACTTCTTGCCCGGCGCCTTAATTTCATTATAATCAGGAAATTCTGTCGTTTGATCCACCAGGAGAATCAACATGGATAACCAGCAGTCGCAAAAAAGTGGTAGAGGGATAGGTTTTTGGGCGTCCGCCTCAGTTGCCGTATTTTTCTTTCTGTCTACCTTCTTACTCTTGATAATGATACTGGGCAGCCTTACATCCCTGAAATCGGTCATCACGGGGGGACCGGCTGCCGATGGGGATTACACGGAGGAATTGGTAGAGGGAAGCGGAGAGAAGAAGATAGCCCTGATAACGGTAGAGGGGGTTATAACCTCCTCGTCAACCACATTGTTCTCTGACAAGTCAACGACGGCAGAAGAATTCAAGAAACAGCTGGAGTATATTAAAAAGGACAGCCAGGTGAAAGCCGTCCTGTTACAGATTGAAAGCCCGGGAGGGGGAATAACTCCGAGCGACATAATATACAACGAGCTCCTGAGATACAAAGAAGAAAGCGGTAACAAGGTGGTGGTGTTGATGGGTGACGTAGCCGCATCCGGTGGCTATTATATCGCGGTTGCCGCCGATAAAATCATAGCGCATCCAACCACTATAACCGGCAGCATAGGCGTGATAATGCCGCTTGTAAACGTATCGGAACTTATAAGCAAGTACGGCATAGAGGACAAGTCGATAACCTCGGGGGACATGAAGGACTTAGGTTCGCCCATGCGGCCCATGCGTCCGGAGGAGAAGGCGGTGCTTGAGGGGATAATCCAGGAGATGTACGAGAGATTCGTCTCCGTCATAGCCACCGGCAGGAACATGCCCGTAGACGAGGTAAAGAAACTGGCCGACGGCCGGATATACACCGCCCAACAGGCCGTGGACAACGGCCTGGTGGACCGGTTAGGCTATCTCTCAGACGCGATAGAGCAGTCAAAGGAGCTTGCCGAAATCGACGAGGCCAAGGTCATAAGATATAAGAGACGGTGGGGCCTGGGAGACCTGCTGAACGTCGCGCGGGGCATCTCCCCGCCGGGCGTCCGGCAGCTTCTTGAGTGGCCTGTCATGGACTCCCCCAGGCTCATGTACCTGTGGCTGCCGGGATTCACGCAGGGCATCATGGCCCACCGGTAAATAGAGCAGGTTACGTATCAAGGATTAACAATGACTCTTAAGGTATACAATACACTCACAAGAGAGAAGTCTGAGTTCAAGCCGATTCACCCGAGAATGGTGGGTATCTACGTTTGCGGCCCAACGGTATATGACCACCCCCATCTGGGACACGCCAAGAGCTACGTCAGCTTTGACGTCATTGTCCGCTATCTCAGATATCTTGAGTACAAAGTACGTTACGTACAGAACATCACGGACGTGGGCCATCTGACCGATAACGCCGACCAGGGTACGGATAAAATAGAAGAACGTGCGCGGCTTGAACGCGTGGAGCCCATGGAGCTGGTAGAGAAGTACATGAAGAGTTACTTCGATGACATGGACACCCTCGGTGTGTTGAGGGCTGACATAGCCCCCAGGGCCACCGGACACATCCCGGAGCAGATAGAGCTGGTGGAAAAGCTTCTCGATAAAGGCGTCGCGTATCAGGCCGGAGGCTCCGTGTACTTCGACGTGAACAAGTTCAAGCCCTACGGAAAGCTCTCCGGCAGACGGCTTGACGACCTACAGGCATCGGTGCGTCTGGAGCCTAACCCCGACAAACGTTATCCCCTTGACTTCGCCCTGTGGAAGAAGGCGGAGGCGAGCCACATTATGCGATGGAAGAGCCCGTGGGGTGAAGGCTTTCCGGGATGGCACCTGGAGTGCTCCGCCATGTCGATGAAATACCTGGGAGAATCTTTCGACATCCACGGCGGAGGGCTTGAGAACGTGTTCCCCCACCACGAATGCGAGATTGCCCAGAGCGAGGCGGCAAACGACAGGCCCTTCGCGGGGTGCTGGATGCACAACAACATGGTGACCGTGGGCGGGCAGAAGATGGGCAAGTCCCTGGGCAACTTCGTCACACTGAAGGCGGCGTTTGCCACGCACAACCCCCAGGTGATACGCTTCTTCATACTCAATTCGCACTACCGCAGCCCTCTGGACTACAGCGACAACGCCCTTGACGCCGCGGCCGCCGGGCTGGAGCACCTGCTCATCCCCGTAGCGGCGGTGAAGGAGCGTCTCAGACACGCAAATGAAAAGCCTGCGGAAGAAACTATACTGAAGAAGGTGGAAGAATGCAAGAAACGCTTCATAGAGGCCATGGACGACGACTTTAACACGGCGGAGGGGCTGGGCACCTTGTTCCAGTTCTCCAGAGAGGTCAATACAATCCTGAATTCAGGACAGGAGATAAGCCTCAAAGCGCTTCAAGAGATAGACGCCCTCTACAAGACCTTCGGGGGTGACGTGCTGGGTGTAATTACCGAGCGACCGCAGCAAAAGACCGGCGACGACGCAAGGGGGGAAGAGGCGCTGATAAAGGTGCTGGTAGATACCAGAGAAAACCTCCGCAAGGCCGAGCAGTGGCAACTGGCAGACCAGGTCAGAGACAAGATTGCCGAACTGGGAATCATCCTGGAAGACACCTCCGAAGGGGTAAAGTGGAGGAGGAAGCTGTAGAAGAATAACGGGGCTTTTTGACCTGCCGCTACGCCTCTTTTACAAACCTGCAAACGTCGTTGAAGACGTCGCTTATGAAGAAATACACGCTGTAGTGCGCGCACGGGTACCACTTTATCTGCGGCCTGCCCAGGTGCTCCCACAGTTGTCGCGTATACACGGTAGGGATTACCTGGTCGTATTTGCCGTTTATCATCAGTATCTTGTTCTTACCTACCTTGCACGGCAGAAGGCCGGGGTTGATAATCTGCCACGCCTCTTCAAGTTCCTGGCGGGATAATCCGGCAAGCTCAATATCGCCGCGTATATAATTGGTCAAAAGGCCGTCCATGACTATGCCGGCGGGGCTGCCCCCCGCAAAGGCGGATACGCCGAAGCCGAACCTGTCCTCCGCGGACATGGCTATATGCGCGATTACGCCGCCCAGGCTGATACCGTAGATGCCTATAACGTCGGCCTGTTCCTTCAAAAAATTGGCGATGTATCGTATTTCCATGATGGTCTGCCTGACGGCCTCTATCGTCCTGTCAACGTTACCGGAGAGGAAATACTCACCGCTCCACGTCCCTTCCGGCGCCCTCTCCATATGATACGGCAGGGTGACCAACACCGAGCTTATACCGTGCCTCGCCAGCTCTTCACACAGGGTTTTTTCCACGTCCTTCTTTGTACGCCCCCATCCGTGCAAAATAATCAGGCTCTTCAGGGCCTTATCCGCCTTGTAATACTCCAGGTACATCTTGTTGTTTTGTTCATATCCGGAGGGGTAACACGTCTCACATTGCAGTTTATAGAGCTTGTAGCCCTCGGTCTCGGACACGAGCCGGTTTGAGAACTGAGGTACACCGTCAGGCCTTGTGTAAAACAGCTCCGGTCGACTTATGTATTCTTCCCTCGTATACCGTTCAAAACTCTTGACAGTAGGCTTCTGGGGTTCCGGGCTTTTCTTCAGCGGCCTCCACCAGGCCATAACCCTGTCAAACGTCTGCATGAATATTCTTGTCGCGACCACGGGCGTATACCCCTGATATCAGATTTATTTAAATGACGAAGGCAAAAAAAAATAGGGCAGTCTAAGAGACTGCCCTACTAACCTTTGCTACTCTTATAGGTCTTATTATACCTTCGCCAGGGTCTTGGCCCTTTCTTCTTTCGGCACCTTCTCCCAGTCTGCCAGGAACTGCTTTACGCCGGCGTCGGTGAGCGGGTGCTGAACCAGCTTATTGAAGACCACGAACGGTATTGTGGCGACATCCGCCCCGATAAGCGCCGCGTCGCGCACATGGATGGGGTGCCGTATGCTGGCCACTATAATCTCGGTCTTGAACCCGTAGTTGTCATAAATGGTGCGTATCTCCTCAACCAGGTCCATGCCGTTCTGGCCCCTGTCGTCGATCCGCCCCACAAACGGGCTGACGTAGGCCGCTCCGGCCTTCGCGGCGAGGAGGGCCTGATTCGGCGAGAAACACAGGGTCAGGTTGACCTTTATCCCTTCCCCGGCCAGTCGCTTTGTGGCCTTCATGCCGTCTTTGGTACACGGCAGCTTTACAACCGCGTTGTCCGCCACCTTGGCAAGCTCCCTCGCTTCCTTGAGCATGTCGTCCACCTCAAGGCTGACAGCCTCAAGGCTTACCGGCCCGTCGACGGTCGAGCATATCTCCTTTACCACTTCCATAAACGGCCGGCCCGTCTTGGAAACCAGCGTGGGATTTGTCGTAACCCCGTCCAAGATACCGAGGTCGTTGGCCTCTCTTATCTCTTTTATGTCCGCTGTGTCTATGAAGAATTTCATAATTCCGTCTCTCCTAATACAACGTCTATTTGCATAGAGTAAATATCAGTTTCTCAAGAATAACCCTGTTATTAACGCCGCTCGTCTTCCCCTCCAGATCGGCATCCAGCAGCAGCCGGTAGTCCTTCTCGAGGTCTTCTTCGGAAAACAGTCTGGTCTGTTCCATAAGGTCATTCGCGTATCTCGGGGGAACGCCAAGACTGTACGTAAGCGCCGCCCTGTCTCCTCCGCCATCCAGGATGCGCCTGCCGCGCCAGAGTCTCTTGATTTGCCAGGCAAGCGGGGGAAGAATCTCCACTATCTCCTTGTTAGACCTTGTCAACCGCAGCAACTGATCAAGGATTCTCATTGCCTTAGGGAGGTCCTTACCGGCCACGGCTCCCGTCAACTCAAAGACGCCTCGCATGCGGTCCGAGCCCACCAGACCCTCTACGTCCTCGGCCTTTATCTCGCGCCGCTTGCCCACCGATATGGCGAGCTTTTCTATATGTGCCGACAACAGGGACAGGTTATTGCCCACATTCTCCGCCAAAATGTTACAAGCGTCAAGCGTTATTTGCTTTCCATGGGACTTCGCCCTGTTCGTCATCCAGGCAGGGAGTTGTGCGTTCTGGACCCTGTTGCACGCTATAGTACCGCCCATACGGTTCAGCTTGTTAAAAAAGGACGTGCGCCTGTCCAGTTCCTTACAAATCAGGACCAAATACCCGAAGGGGGAAGGCGAGTCTATGTATTTCATCAACTTTTCACGAGAACGGGACACCATCTTGTCCGCCGCGTGAATAACCATCAGCCTCGTCCCCTCAGAACCGAAGAGCGGCACGGTCTTTAGCTCTTCTTCAACCGCGGGAAAGGGGGTCTCAACGTCGTCAATCTCTACAAGGGAGACTCCTGTTTCCTCCTCTCCAAGGACACGAGACCTTATCAACGACACCGCCTCGTGGACGAACAACTCTTCTTCCCCATAAACCGCGTATACAGGCAGAAGCTTGTTACCCTGGAACGATTGCTTAAAGCGCA
>JAUVQR010000160.1 GCA_030598065.1 Planctomycetota bacterium
TACTACCAGCCCCAGGTGGACCTCAATACCGGGAAAATCACTGGCATGGAGACCCTAATACGCTGGCAGCATCCGGACAGGGGGTTGGTATCGCCGGCGGAATTTATCCCGCTGGCAGAAGAAACCGGCCTGATTGTGCCCCTTGGCGAGTGGGTACTGCGCACTGCATGCACACAAAAAAGAAAATGGTACGATATGGGTCTTCCATAAATATACGTGTCGATAAACTTCTCAGTGCACCAGTTCCGGCAGCAAAATGTCGTTGGGACCATCAAAAAAGTCACAAAAGAAACCGGCATTGACCCCCACCGCCTGGAGTTGGAGATCACCGAGAGCGTGTTGGTTAAAGATAAGGGTGTTGCCGCCTCTACGTTGAATGAATTAAAGGAGATGGGGGTGCAGGTTTCGATTGATGATTTTGGCACCGGTTATTCTTCGCTAAGCTATCTAAGGCAGTTACCTATAAGTAAATTGAAAATCGACCAATCCTTCGTGCGTGACCTCACGATACATCCTGATAACGATGCAATTGTAACGGCAACCATTGCCTTGGCGCACAGCCTGGGCATGAAGACAGTTGCGGAGGGCGTGGAGACGAAGGGGCAGCTTGAGTTCCTGCGCGCGCTAAAGTGTGATGAGATACAGGGCTATTTGTTCAGCAAGCCCCTGCCCGCCGAAGAGGCAACAAAGCTGCTGGCCGAAGGTAGACGGCTGGAGTTATAAGGCCCGAATGGTTTTTCTTTAGCAAGGGAGTTAAGTAGATGTAGGGTGGTTATTCACCCCCACCCTTCCCTCCCCCCTCAAGGGGGAGGATAGATACGTCCCTATTTACCAAACCTGCGGACAACTATAAAGGTTGTTCCTACACAAGACAGTTCTGTAGGGTGCGTCTTGACGCACCTTGTTTTGAGGTCTTGTTGGCGCATCATCATTGACATAGATTAATTAACATGGTACTTTTAGTTGCGTCAACATGACAAATCCTTGAAGGAGGTGGTAGCAAGAGATGTTGAAACATTTCACCCTGGAATACTGGACAGACGAAGGCTGGTACGTGGGTAGACTTAAGGAGGTTCCAGGGGTATTCAGTCAGGGAAAATCCTTGCGGGAATTAGAAGAAAATATTCGAGATGCCTACCACATGACGCTCGAAGAGGAGGCCCCTCCTCATACTGATATAAAGATAAAAGAGGTAGAGATAGAAGTGTGAAGCGTAGGAAGTTCGTCCGTGAATTGGAGAACGCTGGCTGCTACCTGAAACGACATGGCAAGAGGCACGACATCTATCTAAACCCCAAGAACGGCAGAAAAGCTCTGTTCCCCGCCATAACGAAATACCGGATAGCCTCTGTAAACTGATTAGAAAGCAGCTTCAAACCGGGCAGTAGACCTAAAGGCAACCTGACTCTATCTCAGACCTTTTCCCTCTGTCTGGTCTTTTTCTTCTTTGGGGGTGCCTGACGGGCGCTCTTCTGCGCTATCTTATTCACGGCGTTCAGGTAGGCCCTGGCGCTGGCCTCGATGATGTCGCAGCTTACCACCCTTCCCCTGCGGACCTGTCCGTCGAAGTCTACCTCGACGCTGACCTCGCCCATGGCGTCCTTGCCGCTTGTGATGGCGCGGACCTGGTAGTCAAGCAGCTTGCCGGGGATATCGGTTATCAAGTCTATGGACTTAAACAGCGCATCAATCGGGCCGTCGCCTATGGTGGCGTTTTCTTCTATACTGTTGTCCTGCATCCTGAGGCGTACCTCCGCCACCGGGGTGGTGCCGGGGCCGCAGTCTATCCGCACGCTCTCAAGTCGGTAGACGGGCGGGCTCTCTTCGAGTATGTTTATGACAATCGCCTCCACGTCCTCGTCCTGGATGGCCTTTTTCCTGTCGGCCAGATCCTTGAACTCCTTGAACGCCTCTTCCAGTTCGTCCTTGGAGAGGTGTCCGTAGCCCAGCTCCTTGAGTCGCTGCACAAACGCGTTTCGTCCGGAGAGCTTTCCCAGCGGGAGGCGCGTCTTTCCTCGCCCGACGTCTTCGGGGCGCATTATCTCGTACGTGGTCCGTTCCTTGATGATGCCGTCCTGATGGACGCCCGATGAGTGTGCGAAGGCGTTTTCACCGACGATTGCCTTGTTTTTCTGCACGCGCAGCCCGGTGAGGCTGCTGACCAGGCGGCTGGTGGTCATTATCTCCTGTGTGACGATGCCGGTTGTATAGTTATAGAAGTCCTTGCGGGTGTTGAGGGCCATTACCACCTCTTCAAGCGCGGCGTTCCCGGCCCTCTCGCCGATTCCGTTGAGGGTACACTCTACCTGGGTCGCCCCGGCCTCTATCGACGCGAGTGAATTGGCGACGGCCAGTCCCAGGTCGTTGTGGCAGTGCACGCTCAGGGTGGCCTTCTCCATGCCTTTTGTTTCTTTTATGAGGTCTTCAATCAGTCTGCCGAACTCCTCGGGTGTGGCGTACCCCACGGTGTCGGGGATGTTGATGACGGTGGCGCCAGCGTCTATCACGGCCTCGACCACCTCGCGCAGGAACTCGGGCTCGGTCCTTGAGGCGTCCTCGGGTGAGAACTCTACCTCGTCGGTGAACCCCTTCGCATGGCGCACGGCGCGGGTGGCCAGCGAGAGTATCTCCTCCTTCGCCTTCTTGAGCTTGTGCTGCCTGTGTATCTCGGAGGTGGCGAGAAATACGTGAATCCTGGGCCTCTCGGCGCCTTTCAGGGCCTCGGCGGCGCGGTCGACGTCCTTCTCCAGAGTGCGGGCCAAGGCCTGTATGCCGACGTTTCTTACCTCGTCCGCCACGGCCTTCACCGCGTTGAAGTCGCCGGGAGAGGCTATCGGGAAACCGGCCTCAATCACGTCTACTCCCAGACGCGCCAGCTGGTGTGCTATCTGCAGCTTTTCGTGAAGGTTCAGACTGACGCCCGGAGACTGCTCACCGTCTCTCAGCGTAGTGTCAAGGATTGTAATACGGCTCATTCTCTCACCTTCTTAAGGGAACAACTACTACTTTGCGTCTATCCAGTGCATCTTCTGACGTAGTTCCTTGCCGACCTTTTCGATGAGCAGGTCCTCTTCCTTGCGTCGAAGATAATTAAAGTTCTCTCCGCCCGCCTTGTTCTCTTCGACCCACTCTTTGGCAAACTTACCATCCTGAATCTCTTCGAGTATCTTCTTCATCTCCTTGCGGACACTCTTGTCAATCACCCGGGGCCCTCTGGTAAGGTCTCCGTATTCGGCAGTGTTGCTTACCGCGCGCCTCATGTGGCTAAGACCGCCCTCGTAGAAGAGGTCCACGATTAGTTTCACCTCGTGCATGCACTCGAAATACGCGAGTTCCGGCTGATAGCCCGCTTCAACGAGCGTATCAAAGCCCGCCTTTATCAAGGCGGAAATGCCGCCACATAGCACCGCCTGTTCCCCAAACAGGTCGGTCTCGGTTTCTTCCGCAAAGGTGGTCTCGATGACCCCGCCACGGGTACCCCCTATGCCTTTGGCGTAGGCAAGGGCGGTGTATTTTGCCGTTCCGGACGGGTTCTGGTGCACGGCTATAAGACAGGGCACGCCTCCACCCTTTACGTACTCTGACCTGACCAGATTTCCCGGCCCCTTCGGGGCCACCATTATCACGTCAACGTCTTCCGGCGGCACTATCTCCTTGAAATGTATGTTGAACCCGTGTGAAAAGCTGAGGGTCTTGCCCTTTTTCAAGTGGGGCGCTATCTGTTTCTCATAGACGCCGACCTGGACCTCGTCCGGCAATAATATATGAACAATGTCGCCGGCCTTCGTGGCGTCTTCAATGCTTACAGGTTCAAACCCGTGGGCCTGGGCCGATTCGTGGCTGGGTCCGCCCTGGCGAAGGCCTATGACGACGTCAAGCCCGCTGTCTCTCAGATTCTGGGTCTGGGCATGACCCTGGTTGCCGTAACCTATGACGGCCACTTTCTTGCCCTTCATGTGTTCCAGGTCCGCATCCTTGTCGTAGTACATGGTTGCCATCTTATTTTGTTCCCCTTATCATCGCAATTTGGCCGGTTCTGGCTGTCTCCTTGATGCCATAGGGACGGAGAAGTTTCATCATGGCTTCAACCTTGTCCTCCGTTCCCGCCAGTTCCACAATTATGTCCTTCTGCCCTACGTCCACCACCTTGCCTCTGAAGATGTTTACCACCTCCAATATAGCGCCCCTCTTGCCGGGCGGAACGTTGACCTTGACCAGCATCAGGTCTCTCTCGACGTACGACTGGCGAGTAAGGTCATTCACCTTTATGACGTCTATGACCCTGCCGAGCTGTTTTCTGACCTGCTCCAACACTGCATCATCGCCATTGACGACTACGGTAAGCCTGGAAAGGTTGGGATCCTCCGTCTCGCCGACGTTCA
>JAUVQR010000207.1 GCA_030598065.1 Planctomycetota bacterium
CTTGATGCGCTCTTCTTCGTTTTTCCTTATGGTCGCTCCGGCCTGCTGTATGGTCTGGTAGTCCGCATCGGACAACTCTTCAGGGAAGTAACCCTTTAGACGGTTAATCTTCTGGAATTCTTTAGCCGAAGAGGCACATAGCTCTCTGGAGCTAGCGCCATAGCTGTCTGCGGATATGGCACCAACAAAAAGCAAGGCAAGGCTTGCAGTAACAAATCTTTTAATCAGCATTTATCCTCCTCCTTTTTGACTGAAGAGCCCTCCTCTTCTATGTCGTGGCTCTGTAAGGGTATGAGCCCATGCGGTTAGGCTTGTCACTTACCTTCATCGGGTAGAGTGCAGGACGAGCGAAGACTCGTGACTAATTATACGGTTAAACAATTTAACATCCCAAAAGAGGGTAGTCAAGAAAAAATTTGTACCCGTCCGCCTAAGCCGTTCCCTTTTACCTATTTAGGCGGGGTCCCTCCGGGGTAAAGGTTCGTATATAGCTGTATTCCCAGGTGGTTATGACAATTCTTGCAGCTGTTGCGGAGCCTGCCGAAGGAGTATTGTATGTCCTCATAAGCCCCCACGTATTTCTCGTTGGCCGCCTTGTAGATCTCGGCGGAACGCTTTTTCATCTCCTTCATGAGTTTGAGATATTCCTTGTCGTCAGGGGGCACGAACTCCTTCAGAACCCTGTCAGAGAGCTTTGTTATGACCTTTCCCGCCTTTAGCAACGTGTCCCAGTCGCTGCTGGAAAGTGCGTAGTAGCCCATCCTTTCCTGAGCGGCCTTGTAATGCTTGTCAATTTCTTCCATCAGCTTCTTCAACTCTTCATTACTCTCCCTCTCCACCTTTTTCTTCTCGTCGGTCTTACCGGCATACAAGGGGCCGCTGAATGGCATTACGGATAAGAACGCTGTGAAGGCGACCAAAAGGATAGTTGTGTAGAGTTTTCTTCCGCTTGTTCTAATTCCTGAACACATAAGGGGTTAGTCCTCCTCTTACGTTTACTGACTGCGTCCGTGTCGCCCCAAATGACCTAATATGCTACTAATTTAAGGCTTACAAATCAAATAAGAAATACACGGCGGCTTTCGAATCCCTTACCGCACTTGAAAAAAATGTCCGGCGTAATATAATGTAGCCGACTTACGCTAACCATTTATTAGGAGCGAGACACGGCACAGGCCGGGCGGAACACCCCATGAAGTGGACACAAACCCTTATACCCACGTTGAAGGAAGACCCCTCAGAGGCTGAGGTCGCCAGCCATCGGCTGATGATAAGGTCGGGTATGATTAGAAAGCTCCTCGCCGGCGCCTATTCCTATCTTCCGCTGGGAACCAGGGTGCTAAACAAGGTAACAAACATTATCAGGGAGGAGATGGACAAGGCAGGGGCTGTAGAGGTCTATTTACCGGCCCTGCAACCGGTTGAGCTACTTGAAAAGAGCGGCCGGCTTGACGTATTCGGACCGGACCTCATCCGTTTTGTCGACCGTCACGGCAGGACGATAGCCCTGGGGCCGACCCACGAAGAGGTCATTACACATATCATACGTAACGAAATAAGCTCATACCGGCAGTTGCCCCTCATACTGTACCAGATACAGATGAAGTTTCGGGACGAACTACGGCCTCGCTTCGGCGTTCTACGGAGCAAGGAGGTCCTTATGAAGGACGCCTACAGCTTTGAAATAGACGAGGAGGGGCTGGAAAAGAGTTATAAGGCGATGTACGACGCATACTGCCGCATATTTGACAGGTGCGGGCTGGATTATATCCCCGTGGAGGCGGACACAGGGGCGATGGGGGGAGATGTCTCCCACGAGTTTATGGTGCCTTCGGAGGTGGGAGAGGATCTGCTGGCAAGATGTCCGTCGGGCGACTACAGTGTCAACATAGAGAGGGCGGAGCCCGCCCCGCTCCCGGCAGAAAACGCAGGAAACGCGGGAAAAGACGGACAGCAGCCGATGAAGAGCGTCTCCACCCCGAATGTAACCACTATAGAGCAGGTAAGCAAATTCCTGAAAACAGGGCCTGACAGACTGGTCAAGACCCTTATCTACAAGGCTGGAGGCAAGCCGGTGGCGGTACTGGTCAGGGGAGACCATGAGGTCAATGAAACGCGTCTGGCAAAGGTGCTTGGACAGGACGGTGTCGGGTTGGCCGATGAGGAATCTATAGTAGACATAACCGGCGCGCCCATTGGCTTCGCCGGGCCGGTAGGTCTTGATATAGAAATTATAGCCGACCAGGCCGTCTCCGTGCTCAGCAACTGTATCACAGGGGCCAACAAAGCGGATACACACCTTGTGAACGTCGCTCCTGGAAGGGATTTCAAGGTCAGCCGTGTGGACAACCTGAGGTATGTCGTTGAAGGCGACGGGTGCCCAAGGTGTGGGAAAGAACTTACCATATCGCATGGCATAGAGGTGGGGCACGTGTTTAAGTTGGGCACAAAATACAGCAAGGCCCTTGGCGCAAAATTCCTGGACCCCAGCGGCAAACAGATGCCCATATTGATGGGCTGTTACGGGATAGGCGTAAACCGTATTATCGCCGCGCTTATTGAACGCTCTCACGATGATGGCGGGATTATATGGCCGCCTGAACTGGCGCCGTACCAGGTGCTTGTGCTGCCCATTAACGTTGAGGACGAGGGGTGCCGCGTCGCGGCGGAAAGGCTCCATGACGAACTGGAGGGGGCCGGTGTGGAGACGCTGCTGGACGACAGGGAATTGCGAGCCGGGGTAAAGTTTAAGGACGCCGACCTCATAGGGATACCGTACAGGATAGTCCTGGGAAGACGCTACCAGGAGGCCGGCGAGGTGGAGGTTCAGTCCAGGAAGGGCGGAGATGAACCCCTCTTTGTGCCGCTGGATAAGGCGGTGGTGGAGATAAAGAAAAAACTGAACCTGCCGGCATAGTGTTTTTATCGTGGGAACTTATTCATGCGCAGGACAAGGCCAATCTTACCTGTAAACCTCGTCGTGGGGATGCTTGCCGGCGACGTGGGTGAATGTCTGTTCGATGCGGCCGAGAATAATCTGGAGAAAGAGTTCGGGCCGATCAACCTGGCCAGTGAAGTCTTTCCGTTCAACACCACCGACCATTACGAAAAGGAGATGGGGAGCGCCATCAAGCGAAAGTTCGTTAGCTTTGAGAGGCTTATAGAACCGGACGGGCTGGCCGCAATCAAGGTAGCGACAAATCGGATGGAAGAAGCGTTCGGCGTGGCGTATCCTTCTGTAAGCCGCCCGATAAATCTCGACCCGGGCTATATAGGCGGCGGCAAACTGGTGCTGGCCACAACGAAAGACTACGCGCACCGGATTTATCTTGGGGAAGGCATTTACGCCGAAGTCACGCTTAGGTATATGGGCGGACGGTTTGTGCCGCTTCCGTGGACATATCCCGATTACAAGACCATAGAATGCCACGCGTTTCTGGGCAGGGTAAGAGGGCGGTA
>JAUVQR010000073.1 GCA_030598065.1 Planctomycetota bacterium
GGCCCGTTATCGTAATCATTGTCAGCAAAGTGCACGGTACAGCCCGAGACCTTGACGCCGTAATCAAGCGCCGCCTGATGCACCTTCTCGCCCCAATAGTCCCGCCCGCAGAATGACGGTATCAGGGCCGGGTGGATGTTCATCACCTTGCCCATGTATTTGTCCGGGATCTCATACAGGCAATTGAATCCGGCCATAATTATGAGGTCTACTGTATGTTTGTTCAGCCGGGCGGTAATCTCGTTGCTGAACTCCTTAACGTCCTTATAACTCTTTCTCTCCACAACGACCGTGGGTATGCCATGGTCTCTGGCCCTCTGCAGTCCGTACGCGTCGCCACGGTTGCTTACAACTACCTCTATCCGGGCGTCCAGCAGGCCTTCTTCAGTCTTGGTGACAAGGTTCTGTAGGGTCCTGCCCGTACCGGAGAGAAGAACGGCTAGATGTATAGGCCCCTGCATGTCTCTAGCGTCCGAGAATGTCTTCCGTAAAGGTCATTAAAAACAGGAGTTATTTTATCAGCTAAAGGCAAAAAAGCAACGGCTTTTGCCGGATGTTCCGCTATGCGGCCCACGCGTTAAACAGGCGACGTGGCCGGGTAGCTGGCTATTTATCAGGGCCAGGTGCCGTTAACATATGCAGGTTTATTAAGGTTGAAATGGACCGGGCTTTACGTAAAATGTGTGGGTTTCCAGAGATTCCGGTGACAGCTGGATGTGACCGCGACGCATGGCTGTGAACATACCAGAAACTGTCATAAATTAAGGGAACCGACATGAATAGAAACGTTGTTTTCTTTATGTGCCTCTTGCTGCTTGGCGTCCAGGCTATGCGTCCTGAGAACGTGTGCGTTTCTGCGCCATCAGAGCCCGAGACTAAAGAGGTTTCGGAAGGTACAGTCGTGGATTATTATAGAAAGCTTACAGGAGACCTGAAGAGCTGGATGGAAGTGAACGGACCCACACTTAACAGGCGGCTGGGGTATGCTTTACCGGAACCGGGCGCGATAACCGACCCACCCCCTGCCACGCCGGAAGGCCTGCCAGGCGGTATGGAGCGCCTTTTTGCGGATTATTACGTCTATGGGAACATGATAGCTGAAATCGACAAGATTTATGGCAGCGACGCCCCGCCCGATGCCAAGTTCATGGAGCTTCAGGAGAAGAGAAACTTCCTGGTTGAAAACGGTTTCATAGCAGGAACAGAACGGCAGGGAGGCATCACCGGGACCATAGGTCAGCTCAAGGGGGCCTTCAAGAAGGCAAAAAGCCTGGCAACCGGAGAAGGGGCGGAAGACGAAAATAAGGCACAGGAAGGCGCGGGGACAGAACCGGCACCTTCGGGATTAACGGTTTATCGAATATACGACATAGACTATGGCCCGGACGAAAGAAGCAGGCGCATAGAGGTAACGCTGGGATTGGGAGAAGGCGGAAAACTGCTCAGCGAGAAGGCTCGGGAGAAGATGATTGAGATGCGATTACCGGGCGGTAAGGGGTGGGTCCCACTCAAAGAGGAGATGTCAATCCCAAGAGGCGCGACGATTCGCACCGGCACCGGCCCCGGCGACACGATTTTAAAAGACGAGAACGGCAATTTCTACAGGATTCCCCCCGCGGTCAGAATGGAAGTAAGTCCCCGTGAATACTTGAGATACAGGATAGATAAAGCGGAACTTGAGTAGGGTCATAGGGGTCGGGTATAAACTTGCGCGGGCCTGTCCAATCTGATAGAATTGGTATGAAAGGCTCTGACCTGTTCGTAGCCAATAGGCGTTGGGTTTGAATCGACACTTCAAACAAAAGGGTGCTTAGCTCAAGAGACGTCTTCTCGGCCTTCATCAGCCGATCGTAGGGCGTCTTAGGCTGCTCCCGCCGTAATGAATAAAAACGGGTTCTTGACCAACACCTCCTACGGCAGGTTGGAGCCTTTTTTTACCACGTCAAGAGCGGTAGCGCCACACTTCCGGTGACAATGTCTGGTGACAATGTATGGAACTCTTTGACCTCAATAACGCCTCAAGGGAAGATGTGTCTTGCAACGCGCCCCTTGCGATGAGAATGCGGCCCAGGCGGGTAGAGGATTTTGTGGGGCAGACGCATTTTCTTGGGCCCGATAAGCTCTTGAGGCGCATGCTAAAGGCCGATAAGCTGAGTTCCCTCCTGTTCTACGGCCCGCCGGGTACCGGCAAGACCACGCTGGCGCACGTAATAGCAAACACCACCAAGGCGCATTTCGAGGAGATAAACGCCACCATCTCCAGCGTAAAAGACATCCGCAGGACCATCGTTGACGCCAGGGACAGGCAATTTCGACTGAAGAAGAGGACGATACTGTTTGTTGACGAGCTGCACCACTTCAACCGCACGCAACAGGACATATTATTACCGGATGTGGAGAAGGGGACCATTATACTTATAGGTGCGACCGTGCATAACCCGTCCTTTGCCATCAATTCTCCCCTGGTCTCCCGTTCTCAGATATTTCAGTTCGAGCCCCTTTCAAAAGACGAGATAATGTTGATACTTAAGAGGGCGCTCGGCGACAGGGAGCGAGGCCTGGGAGGGTTCAAGGTGGAGATGGCTGAGGACGCTTTGGAGCATCTGGCCGGGATGTCTGAGGGAGACGCGCGTCACGCGCTGAACGCCTTAGAGGTGGGTGTGCTGTCCGCCGGGACGGACCCTGCCGGCGTTATCCACTACGACCTGGTCGTGGCTGAAGAGTCCATTCGCAGGAAGGCGATTGTGTATGACAGGGACGGCGACGCCCACTACGATGCCGCTTCGGCCTTCATAAAGAGTATGCGCGGCGGCGACCCTGACGCCGCCCTGTATTGGATGGCCAAGATGATAGAGGCGGGTGAAGACGCCCGGTTTATTGCGCGGAGAGTGATGATACTCGCGTCCGAAGACGTGGGGAACGCAGACCCCATGGCGCTGGTGCTTGCCAATGCCGCCCTCGGGGCGCTTGAATTCGTGGGTATGCCGGAGGCCAGGATACCTCTGGCGCAGGCCGTCACGTACGTGACGTGCGCCCCAAAGAGCAACGCCGCTTATCTGGCCGTGGAGAGGGCGCTGGATGACGTACGCAAGGAGAGGACCATGGCCGTGCCGAAGCATCTCAGGGACGCCAGCTATCGGGGAGCGGCAAGGCTGGGTCACGGCAAGGGATACAAATATCCCCATAATTATGAAGGCCAATGGGTGGAACAGGAATACACACCCCGGAGAAGGCGTTACTATGAACCTAAAGAGGTCGGCCAGGAATCGGAGATAAAGGCGAGGCTGGAGAAGTGGCGAAAAGGGGCGGGCAAAGGTGATGGACCTGTAGATACAGATAGAGAGAGCGCAAAAGATGCCGCTAAGTAGTATGACAAAAGCGATGGAAGGCAACAGCAGGAACATGCGTTTCAAGGACGGGTCGCGTATCGCGATAATAGGCGGCGGGCCGTCGGGCTGTTTCTTCGCAAACTTTGCAAATCGTCTGGCCAGGCAGATGGGCCTGAACGTCTCAGTGACCATATTTGAGTGGAAACACTTTGACAGGGCCGAGAAGAGGGGTTGCAATATGAGCGTCGGGGTGCTGTCTGAAAACCTGCTGAGAAGACTGGACAGCGTCGGTATCTCCATACCGGAGAGGTGCATACAGGGTGAGATAAACGAGTATCATTTCATCACAAGGGAGGACCGGATATCTCTTCACCATCCCAGGCCCGGCCACAGGCCGCGGATAGTGACGGTGTTTCGGGGCGCCGGCCCGGCGGGTTCGCATTTTAAGGAGGACGTGAGCTTCGACAACTTCATGTTGACCACGGCGCAGGAGAACGGGGCGGATATAGTGCATGAAGAGGTCAAGGAAGTCGTCCTGCCGCAAAGACCTGAGGACAAGGCCACTGTGGTCTACGGCAGCAATGCCAGAGAGTTTCAGGCCGACCTGGTGGTCGGAGCGTTCGGGCTCAACACGCCCACCATGGAGGTCTTTGAAAAGATGTATTTCGGTTACGTCCCGCCTCGCGCCACCCGTACATGCATACTCGAAACCCCGATTAACGAAGACTTGACGGCCAAAAATAAGGACGGAGACGTCATCCACGTCTTTGCACTGGGAACCCATGACATAGAGTTTGCGTCCATTACCCCAAGGGGCGATTATCTTACGGTCGCAATCGTCGGTAAGGGGGACATAAGTACGCCGCAGGTAAAGCAGTTCTTGAACCATCCGGCCGTACTCAAGGTCCTGCCCGGCGGGGAGAAAATATTAAAGAGCTGTTGTTGTGTGTGCTTTCCAAGGATATCTATCAGCACTCCCGTACAGCCCTATGCCGACCGGCTGGTGATAATCGGCGACGCGGGCGTCTCCAGGTCGTACAAGAACGGCATCGAGTCCGCCTTTATGGTGGCGCAGTTGACCGCCAATACGGCATTTCGGCGGGGTGTCTCAAAGGAGGCATTCAAGAGGGGCTACTACGACCCGGCGCGGCACATCTTCGCCAGGGACAACCTGTACGCCAAGGTCATGTTCAAGTTGTTCAACCTCTTTGCCTCCCGTGAGCAGAATTTGTCTGACAGGATATCCTATGCGAAGATACACCGGGAGGGTTGGGTCAATCAGCAGATAAATGATGGACTCTGGAAACTGGTGACCGGAGACGCGCCGTACAGAGAGATTTTCATGGAACTCTTCAACCCAAGACTGCAGTTTGCGCTGCTGCCGGTGACCATCGGCGCGGTCGGTATGTTCCTGAAGGAACGTCTTGGCTTGAAGGCAAAGACATAACACTGCCTGCGACCGAGGTCAACCCTTTTTTATAAGTATCCTGAATTCTTTCCCCAGGTTGTCGACCTTGATTATTTTGTGCCCCTCTTCCTTTATGCTCCTGGGCACGCTGCGCATGGGTTCACCGTCATCGAGAAAGACCTCAAGTATCTCTCCGCTCTCCATCTCCTCCAGCTTCAACTTCGTCTTGACGAAGTTCATGGGGCAGAGCACGCTCCTGAGGTCTATCGTGTCGTCCGGTTTTTCTTTTTCTTCAGTCATGATGTGTTGCTCACGTTCAACGTTGGAGCAAGCTCCAATGCTACATTCTCTCCGCTTAACTACAATTATGCAGGATTTTCCAGACGTCTCAACTATAATTTGCTGCAAGAGCGGGGATTTCTGTCATCCTACCACGACCTCTTCTTTGTCAAACTTCATCCGGTCCCCGTTGAAGACCCAGCAGGTGAACTCAAAGTCACGGGCCTTTTCCACGGATACGATTAAATATGACAGGTCAGGCCAGAAGGGCGCGAGGCCGGCGGCGCGCTCTGCGTCAAAGTCAGACGGTATGGCCGGGTGGTCCGGGTGGGAGTGGTAAAACACCGTCAATTCCAGGCCGCCTTTCGTGGCCTCGTCCTCCATCTCCTGAAATTCCCTGTGGTCTATCTCAAAACGCACGTTCGGCTGGCTCTTGTTCGTGTTCGTGAGGGGATAAACCCTGGTTATCTCCTTGTGTGAGCCGGACTTTCCGGCAAGGAAGCCTCCACATTCGTGGGGATAAGTTTTCCCGGCAAGGTCTTTTATCTCGTCTGCCAGAGTTGTGCTCAAGCGCAGCAATCTATCTTCAACCCGCCTCTAATAGAATTTCCAGAAGCTTGTGCTCAGATAATTCTTTCCGCTGTCGGGGAGTATCGCCACCACCACCCCGTTTTTCAGGTCTTTTGCCACATCAAGGGCCGCCTTAACGGCAGCACCGCTGGAGTAGCCCACCAACACCCCCTCTTTCCTTCCCAACGTATTTACCATCTTATATGCGTCTTCCGTATCTACGGCTATCTTCCTGTCAGGGAACTTGGTGTCGTAGATACCGGGGATAATGGCAGTTTCCATGTGCTTAAGGCCTTCAAGGCCGTGGATGGACGTGGACGGCTCAACGGCGATTAATTCTACATCCGGGTTAAACTCCTTCAGCCGCCTGCCGGTGCCCATAAGGGTGCCGGTAGTCCCCAGGCCGGTGACAAAATGGGTTATCTCACCGTCGGTCTGCTCCCACAGCTCTACCCCCGTGGTGTCGTAATGCGCCTGAGAGTTGGAGGGGTTATTGTACTGGTCCCCAAAGAAGTATTTGTCAGGGTCCCTGTTGACGATTTCTTGCGCCTCGATTATAGCGCCGTCAGATCCGGTGAGAGGGTCCGTATATATAATGTCGGCCCCGTAAGCGGCCACAATCGCCTTCCGCTCCTCGCTTATGTTGCAGGGCATGACCAGTGTTACGGAGTACCCCTTTGTGGCCCCTATCATTGCGTAGGCAATGCCGGTGTTACCCGAGGTGGAGTCTATAATGGCCCCGCCTCTCTTGAGCTTCCCCGATTTTTCGCCGTCCTCGATTATCCTGAGGGCCGGGCGGTCCTTGACCGAACCGCCGGGGTTAAACCACTCGGCCTTCGCGTATATACTTACCCCGTCAGGTATGTCGCCTATATTTCTTAGCCTTATAAGGGGGGTGTTTCCTATGCACTGGAGGATGGATTTCCCCACCATACGCGCGCCCGTGGGGGCCCATATACCCTGAACCCCGATAGTTTTGCTTGCTTTAGAACCCATGGATGCCATGTCCCTGTATATCAGTCGCTCAGATAAATAGCTGGACGTCGGCGTCCTCTGCCATCTGTAATATGGCCGGTAGTCCGACCACCTCGTCTACTTTCTTTGTCACCGTCTCTTCGTCAAGTCCCAGATACTTCACGTTGGCGCTGCACGCGTAGACCTTAATATTGCCCAGTTTCTTTACCTCGTCCAACATGTCTTGAAGGGACATCGGGTTAAGCTCCTTCATCCTCTCGGCCAGTTCCCGGCCTTCCTCGCCGTATTCAGGAGGAAAGTCCATGGCCTCAAGGCCACCATCATCTACAAATTTCTTCAGCGCCCAGAAGAAGAGGAATATGTTCACTTCCCTGCCCATAGAAGCGGCGGTGACGGCTATGGTCACGACCTGGTACAGCCTGTCGTAGGTGCCGCTGTGAGCGA
>JAUVQR010000211.1 GCA_030598065.1 Planctomycetota bacterium
AGTGTTTATAAGATTCTTAAGTACTGTAACAGGCCTGTACTTGGGATCATCTTAACGGCACTTAACACTTGCATGAGCTTAAGGAAGATATTGGCTCTAACATGGGAATAAGGTAGCAAGTCCTTGTTAGTAATGGTAGGAGCTGGTGGACTTGCACCGCCGACCCCTTGCGTGTGAATCTGCTTTTGGCCGTTTAGAAGTTTTCCCTCCTAGTTCCAAGTGTTTCCTTCTATTACGACTTACGGAATCCACCCGTGTTTTGATTTCTGCCTTTTTCCATCTATTTTGGAGTGTTTACTTCACTGACCTGCCCCCACTGATAGTACCATTATTTAAGTTAGTCTTGTAATGCTAGCAGCACAGCGCTGGGGTGTAACACAGGTAAAAAGTGTTTTTAAAATGCTTTTTCATGGAGTTGAAATGGAGGCCACCTATACAACACATAGCATCCAAAATAGGACATTCTTTCTGCCAAACTACAAAATGGCATGCGCGCCCTGCTCCCCCGACGGCGCATCGCCTTTTCCTTTGACAAAGGTCTTTTTCCTCATATATAATGGCCCTGTTATCCGATTCTTATGGGGTGGGCTGAATAACTTTAAGGATGTGCCACATCAAGATTGTGATCAGGTTTCATCGCATAAGTTCCTCCTGTAAATCTCTCCTAAGTTCATTACAGCAGGTCTTTCACCGTCTTTCGCTGCGGCTCCTGCATGAACATCCGTTTTTTTCTCGCAGGGTGGGGCCGCTTCCAATCTTTTTTATCATCGCCATCGTGGTGACGGTCGGTCTGGCTGCTGGGATTCCGCTGGCGCTTTTATTGAAAACACATCCGGCCATTGATATTGACATAAAAGCATTATCTCATACAGACGTCGCTGAAAGGGACTGGAAGTACATAGTTATCCACCACAGCGCCACACCGGAGGGTTCCGCCGTGGTGTTTGACGATTTCCACAGGAACAAGAGGGGCTGGAGGAACGGTCTCGGCTATCACTTTGTTATCGGCAACGGAACGCAATCGGGGGACGGGGAGATTGAGGTCGGTAACAGATGGATAAAGCAGCTCAGCGGCGCTCACGCCGGCGACAGATATTTCAACCGAAACGGGATCGGCATCTGCCTTGTAGGCGACTTTGATAAAGATGAAGCTGAAGGGCCTACCGAAAGACAGTTGGAATCACTTGAAATGATAATCCATCACCTGAGCGATAGGTACGACATACCCATTTCAAGGGTGATTATGCACAAGGACGTCGTTGAGAACCACACGGCCTGTCCCGGGAAGAACTTTCCCGAGGCCGAGCTGAGACATCACCTGAGAGATTTTCTGGTCTCGAACGACGCCTCACGCGCGCAGTCGTAGCGATATGGTCTACCATGAAATACAAGGAACCACACCGGTGGGACGTGGGCTACAGGAATGCGGCCTCTATCCAGGATGAACTCAGGGACAAACTTGTAATAAAGGAGCTGAGGGCACGGCCCCGTGTCGTCGCCGGGGCGGACGTGGCGTATAGCAGGCGTGCAAACAGCGTCTTTGCCGCCGTTATCGTGATGGACTTCAACAGTATGAGTGTCATCGAAGAGGTCTCTGCCACTGCCGAGGCCACCTTCCCCTACATACCCGGCCTGTTGAGCTTCCGGGAGGCGCCGGTGCTGCTCAAGGCGTTTTCAGGAATCAATAATATACCGGACGTCATACTATTCGACGGCCAGGGCATCGCCCATCCCAGGGGAGTGGGCCTTGCGTCCCACATGGGCCTGATACTTGACAGGCCCGCCATCGGGTGCGCCAAGAAGTTACTGCTGGGCGAACACAAGCCGGTCGGGGACAAGGTGAGCTCTTCTTCCTACATCATTCATAATGGGAGGCGGATAGGCGCCGCGCTCAGGACGAGGAAGGGCGTCAAACCCGTCTTCGTATCGCCGGGCCATAAGACAAACATAGCATCATCAATAAGGATCGTTCTCGACTGCTGCAGGGGGTACAGGCTGCCGGAACCCACCAGAAAGGCGCATAACGTGGTCACCCTTGTCAGGACGCGAGCCGAAGGAGACGTGAAGCATACTGTTTCCGGGGGTCCCGGGAGCCCCGGAAGAAAATCCGACATGGAGGCCCGGGCATGAGATGCCGGACATGACATGATGGTAACGATACTGAATATAATAACAACCGTCTGTCTGATAATCATGTGCGGTACCTCGTCATCGTCATTGTCATTTGGCGTTGAGGCCCCGAGGGTGGTACGCGTGGCCCCGGTGGGAGAAGTGCAGAAGGAGTTATTGAGTCGGCTGGCAGACTCGCTGCGTGAGGACCTTGGAGTGGTTGTCCAATTGGGGCCACGCATGGAGGTCCCGGCGCATGCCTACAAGGCCAGGAGGAACCAGTATTTCTCCACGGAAATACTCAGGAAGATGAACGAAATGAAACCTGGCGGCAAGTTGTACCTCCTCGGGGTAACGGAGGTAGACCTCTACGTCCCCACACTCAATTTCGTCTTGGGAGAGGCGCTGCCGTTCAAGAACGTTGCCATAATCTCACTGCATAGACTGCGGGAGGAGTTTTATAAGAGAACCTCCGACGAGTCATTATTACGTAAGAGGATGTTGACGGAGGCGGTACATGAACTTGGTCACCTGTGGGGAATGAGGCACTGCCCAAACCCTGACTGTGTGATGTTTTTTTCAAACACCCTGGTAGATACCGACAGAAAGTCGAGCGGCCTTTGTGACAAATGCAAAGTTATCTTTGAGCGACGTGGCGGGTAACGCAATCAGGATTGCGTTCGCCGTGCTGGTAGTGGTAATCTCATGCCGCTGCCAGGCCGCGGCCGACGACCACAGCACGCAGATATCAGTCGGCGGCAGGGAGGTTTACGTCGAACTGGCGGTAACCGCGGAGGAAAGGGCCCAGGGGCTGCAGTTCCGTAAGAGTCTGGAAGAAAACCACGGCATGCTCTTTGTCTTTGGTGAGAAAAGACCCGTTGTTTTCTGGATGAAAGATACGTATATCCCGCTTTCCCTGGCGTTCATCAGCGAAGACGGACGCATAACACAAATCGAGGAGATGGAAGCCGGCAGCTTAAAGCACCATGCCTCCAACACGGAAGTGAAATACGCCCTGGAGATGACGGCCGGATGGTTCAGGCGTAACGGCGTGGGTGTGGGGGACAGGGTGTCAATGCCTCAACTCGTTGACGCTCACAGAGATAAAGGCGGCTGACCGGGACGTCTCACGAAACGCTATTGACATATACCGTTTATGTCCTTACCATTACCAGC
>JAUVQR010000186.1 GCA_030598065.1 Planctomycetota bacterium
CTGAAGAAAAAGCGAAGACACATAAAAAAGAGATAAAGCTACAACCTGAAGAGCCGCCAGTCACGGCGACCGAAGGTGTGCCTGAAGAGAAAGGTGCGGCGGCCATTATCTCGGCGCTGCTGACACCGAAGCTGCCGGAGGTCCCAATGAACACCGTGGAAGCGTTGGAGAATCTGTTGTGGCAGGCACAGGTTCAGCTCTCCCAGGGACACAAGGACGCTGCCGCCGTACTCTGTGGCGGAGTGTCTGAGGTGGCCTTGAGATATCTGTGCACCGTGCACAACATACCCGTCAAGGAATGGGACACCATGGGCGACCTGAACGATAAACTGCTCGATAACGGGGTCTATGGCAACTCAACCCATAAGAAGTTCGTCTCATGGTGGTACCTTCGGGAGGACGCCCTGGCGGCAAATTATGACGCCTACAATAAGAATGACGTGGCGTCTACGTTGCGGGGAGTTGAGGGCTTTCTGAAGCAACATCTTTCCTAAACTACGTCTGGAACAGGGAGCGCAGCCAGCCAGGTTGATAGGGGTAGTAACCAAATGAAAGGGAATGGCCTTTATCCCCTAAAATTTAGGAGTATTTTTAAGAAAACACCCTGGGGAGGTAATACATTAGGGTTGCTCTTTGGAAAAGACATGCCGCCCGGCGGCGGCATCGGAGAGGCCTGGGAGGTCTCCGACCGCAGCGATGACAACAGTATTATTACCAACGGCGCCTTCAAAGACATGCCACTACACAGACTGATGGACGGTCCGATGGCCAATGACCTCCTGGGTCGTGGACACAAGCGCGCAGATACTGCCGGGAACAGATTCCCTCTGCTGGTAAAATTTATAGATGCAAAAGAAAGGCTATCGCTACAGGTACATCCCGACGACGCATACGTAATGGCGAACGAGGCGCCCGGAGAATCTGGAAAGCTGGAGGCATGGTACGTCATACACACAGAGCCGGGGGCATGGATAATCCGTGGGCTCCGGCCGGGCACTACCAGAGAAAGTCTTGAAGAGTCTGTGGGTAACGGCACGCTGGAGGACAGTCTCAACTTCCTGTCCGTCATGCCGGGGGATGTCATATTCATACCTCCGGGTATTCTCCATGCCATTGGCCCCGGAATCGTCCTACTGGAGATACAACAGAATTCAGACATCACCTACAGGTTTTATGACTGGGGCCGCGCAAGGCAATTACACGTAGAAAGGGCACTGGACGTAATAGAGTTTTCACCGTTAAAAGAACACAGTCTGGACAAGATACCGCCTACTATGATAAGTCCGCCTCCGAGGAAAAGAGAACTGTTGCTGGAGTGCGAGAAATTCACACTGGAATCCCTGGAACTGAACGCTGAGTGTGACGTAGACGGCGTGGGTACGTTTAACGTCTTTACGGTAATTGAAGGGGCCGGCAAGATACTTTACGGACAGTCGGAAGAGCTTGAGGCCGTCGCGGGTGAGACAATACTCATACCCGCCGCGCTTTCGCTACGAGGCTACAGGCTCCGCCCACAGGGACGGTGGAAGGTAATCAAGGCGGCCCCCCCGCTTCAGCCTGTTTCCGGCATTACTCAATAAGTTTTTTATGAGACTTTTCATGAGACATTGGCCTGCAAAATATGAGACAATACAGCTGCCTGCGCGAATTGAAGAAACCCTTCGCGGCGGCATTACGGGACATTGAGCGTTAAGTTATGGAACGGCTTCAGAAAATACTGGCTAACGCCGGCGTAGGTTCCCGGAGGCACTGCGAGGAGTTGATAGCCACCGGGCATGTTACGGTCAACGGAAAGGTCGTAAAAAAGATGGGTGTCACGGTCGACCCCGTCAGTAGCGACGTCCGCTGTGACGGCCTTCGGGTCAGCCACGAAAAGAAGGTCTACTACCTCCTGAACAAGCCCAAGGGCGTTGTGTGCAGCAGCCGGGACGATCTTGGCAGGCCGGGCGCTATAGACCTCCTCAAGGACGTCCCGCAGAGGGTGTATACCGCGGGCCGGCTTGACGAGGACAGTGAGGGTCTGATAATAATAACCAATGACGGCGACCTCACAAACCTGCTGTGCCATCCACGTCACGGCGTCACAAAGACCTACCGCGTGGACGTCGGCGGCAGGGTAGATGAGGTGACCGTAAAGAGAGCGCTCGGCAGGGGGGTCTGGCTTTCTGAAGGCAAGACACTACCTGCCAGGGTGCGAATCATCCGAAGAGGAAATAACAATACCGTGCTTGAGATAACACTCCGGGAAGGCCGCAACAGGGAGGTCAGGCGAATGCTTGCCGCACTCGATCTTCCGGTCAGGTCTCTGAAGAGAATCAAGATAGGCTGGCTTTCAGACCCAAGGCTGAAGCTGGGAAAGTATCGCCGCCTCAGCAGCGGCGAGGTTAGCAGGTTTTATTCCGCACCTGGTGCAAAAAGGTCATCAAGGAGTGATTACAGGATGGGTAAGAAATGACACAACTACTTAAGGCAAGAGAAGGAACAATAACCGAAGAGATGCGGCATATCGCCCAGGACGAGGGCTGTGACGCCGAGGCCCTCAGGAAGAAAGTCGCCGAGGGCAAGGTGGTAATCTGCACGAACCGCCATAGAAACACGGGTAAGACCTATGGGCTCCTCGGCGTGGGACAAGGCCTTAGGACTAAGGTCAACGCGAACATTGGGACCTCACAGGACTACCATCTTATAGAAGAGGAGTTGGACAAGCTCAGGGCCGCCGAGAAGGCCGGCGCGGATGCGGTGATGGACCTGAGCACGGGCGGCGACCTGAGAGAGATACGTCGCAGGGTGATGGAAGAGACTACCCTCTCGGTCGGCAGCGTGCCAATATACGAGGCCGTGGTGGAAGCCGCAAAGGGTGGAAACGCCATCAAGGACATGAAGGCCGGTAACATGCTGGAGGCCGTAAGGAGACATTGCGAGGACGGTGTCGGCTTTGTCACCGTACACTGCGGCGCCACAAGAGGGCTATTGAAGCTGATCAATGACGGCAAAAGGGTCTGCGGCGTAGTAAGCCGGGGTGGCGTGTTCCTGATAGAGTGGATGGCGTTTCATAAGAGGGAAAACCCCCTGTACGAGAACTTTGACGAACTGCTGGACATACTCAAGGAGTATGACGTCACGCTGAGCCTTGGTGACGCCATGAGGCCGGGCGCGCTGGCCGACGCCTTTGACAGTATACAGGTGCATGAGCTTAACGTGCTGGCCGAACTCTGCGTGCGGGCCAGAGAGAAGGGTGTTCAGACGATAATAGAAGGTCCCGGTCACGTGCCGATTAATCAGATAGCATCACAGGTACAGCTTCAGAAGGAACTGTGCCACGGGGCCCCGTTCTACGTCCTGGGACCTATAGTAACCGACGTCGCACCCGGTTATGACCACATTACGTCCGCCATCGGCGGCGCCATTGCCGCGTCGGCCGGCGCGGACTTCCTCTGCTACGTCACACCGTCGGAACACCTCAGTCTGCCCACGGTGCAGGACGTGTGGGACGGCGTTATGGCGACCAGAATAGCGGCCCATGCGGCCGACATAGCTAAGGGCGTCAACCGCGCCATGGAATGGGACAGGACAATGTCCCAGATGAGGCGAGACCGCAACTGGGAGGGGCAGTTCGCCATATGCATCGACAGGGAAAGGGCGGAAAGCTTCAGGGCTACCCGGCCCACTTCTGACAATGGCGATGTCTGCTCCATGTGCGGGACTTTTTGCGTATTCAAGGTGACCGATGACGCCGGGTAGGCCGCGTGCCTGACCCTGTTACGTGCCGAGCCCGCTCTGGAAGCAGGAGACCATAGATAAAGTAGATAAATAGGTCCGCGCAAGATATGACAATGCCCGCACTGGTCA
>JAUVQR010000327.1 GCA_030598065.1 Planctomycetota bacterium
GAGTGGATGACGGTGCTCGCAGCGGCTAAAAAGGCTCATCTCCTAGAATTTCTGGAGGCAAAGAAGACCCGTACCGTAGACTTCAGTTCCGACGGGTTTATAAGGGACAGACTTGAGGAAATCTCTGCTGAAGAATGCCTGACTCTAAAGAAAGATATTTCCACTGACCTTAACACGTACCTCCTCTCGAATAAGAAGCCGCTGGACCCTTATCTTACGGCAATAACCGTTACAGACATGGATGGCAATGTCGTTGCAGCCACCGGTGAGTCAATGATCGGGACTGATGTGTCCGGTGAAGAGGTATTTATGCAGGCAATAGTTAAAGGATACAAGACCCCCTTTATTAAGCAACCTCACATCTCCCCCTTCATTGGTGCAAGAGAGATAGATATCTCTGTGCCACTTACTTCGAGGGTAAGTGGTGAGAAGATAGGTGTTATTATTAACCACTACGACCTGGCGGCCTTGTCTGAGATTACGGCCAACCGTGCCGGAATGGGAAAGACCGGGGAGGTGTATCTGGTGGATAAGGACGGGCTGATGCTGACCGAGTCGAGGTTCACAGAAGGTGCGCCGCTTAAACAGGTCGTGTATACTGAGCCGGTCCGCAGGATTGCCGGGGGCGGGGGAGAGATGACCGGTATCTATCCTGACTACAGGGGTGTGTCCATAGTCGGCGCTTCGGCATATATACCTGAATACGGCTGGACGCTCCTGGCGGAGATAGACAAGGGGGAGGCATTTGCGCCGTTAAGGACGCTGGGTATCGTTGCGCTGGCTATATGGCTTATCACCGCCGCTGCGGCCACCGGTGTGGGGGTTTTCTTTGCCTTTTCCATGTCAAGACCCATAAACAGATTGAAGGAGGCAGCGGACAGGTTTGCGCGCGGGGACCTCAAGGCCAGGGCCGAGATAACCCGCAGGGACGAGATAGGAGAACTGGCAAAGAGCTTTAACGTCATGGCCGGAGAACTTGCAAAGGAGACCTGCAAGTTATCCGGCGCAGTAGAACAAAGCCCTGCCATTATTATGATGACCGACACCAAGGGCTGCATTGAATACGTGAACCCCAAGTTCACCGAGATAACCGGCTATGCTGCTGAGGAGGTCATCGGGAAGAACCCCCGCTTCCTGAAGTCGGGCGAGATGACGGGGAGAGAATACAAACGCCTGTGGGAGACGATTATGTCCGGCGGCACGTGGCACGGAAAACTCCATAATAAGAAAAAAAGCGGCGAACTCTACTGGGAGTCGGCGTCCATTTCCCCTATCAGAGCGCCTGAGGGCGCCAGCATCGGTTTCGTTAAGGTTGCAGAAGACATCACCGAGCACAAGCGGGTGGAGGAGACGATACACCAGATGGCATACTACGACCCCGTTACCGGCCTACCCAACCGGACACTGTTCAATGACCGCCTTGGTGTGGCTATTACCCAAGCGCATCGCAGAAAAGAGAAGCTTGCCGTGATGTTTCTCGACCTGGACCACTTCAAGATAATTAACGACACTCTGGGGCACGGCGTGGGCGACCAGTTGCTTAAGGCGGTTGGCGAGAGGCTGAAGCGCTGTCTGCGCGAAGGCGATACCGTCGCGCGTCAGGGGGGCGACGAATTCACCATCCTGTTGCCGGGAGTCAAGCACGAGGAAGATGCCTTTAATGTCGCCCGCAAGGTCCTGGAAACCATAAAAGAGCCGTTTCTTATCAGCAACCATGAACTAAATATTACCACCAGTATTGGGATTGTACTCTATCCGGATGACGGCGGGGATGC
>JAUVQR010000176.1 GCA_030598065.1 Planctomycetota bacterium
GACGCTACAACCGCAAAAGGGACAAACGGCGGTAAATCCCTAACCTACTACCCCTCCACCAGCTTTTTCACCCTCTCGGTGTTAGGTTCCTTGATGATGCCCTTCTCGGTGATAATTGCCTTTATGTTGGCGGCTGGGATGACATCGAAGGCGGGGTTATAGACGTTGACGCCGTCGGGGGCGATGCGGTGGCCGGTTATGTAGGTGACTTCGTCGGGAGAACGTTCCTCTATCGGGATGTCAGAACCCTTCGCCATCTTCATATCAAAGGTCGAGATGGGGGCGGCCACGTAGAACGGGATATTATGCGCCTTCGCTATAATAGAAAGGCCGTAGCTCCCTATCTTGTTTGCGGCGTCTCCGCTCGCGGCTATCCTGTCCGAGCCTACCACTACGGCGTCTACCTTCTTCCGGGCCATCACGTGGGCCGACATGTTGTCACAGATGAGCGTCACGTCAAGGCCGGCCTCCATAAGCTCCCACGACGTCAGCCTGGCCCCCTGCAGAAGCGGCCGCGTCTCGCAGGCAAAGACCTTATCCACCCTGCCCTGCTTGTGCGCCGCGTATATCACGGCCAGCGCCGTGCCGTAACCCCCGGTGGCAAGACCTCCGGCGTTGCAGTAGGTCATGACGGTGCTGCCCTTGGGTAAAAGCGCCGCGCCGTGCTCGCCTATCTTTTTGGAAGAATCCCTGTCCTCTTCCAAGACCTCCAGGGCCTCCTTAAAAAGAAATTCCTTTATCGTATCGATTGGCTCCGTGTGGAACGCCTGGGCCACGTGCTCCATACGTTCAAGCGCCCAGAATAGGTTCACGGCCGTGGGTCTGGACGTGCCAAGGTACGTCGTGACCTCCTGCAGCTTTAGGAAGAAGTCGTTGAAGTTCTCCGCGTGAACGTCGCGTATGCCGAGGTAGACGCCCATCGCGGCGGCGATGCCTATAGCCGGGGCCCCGCGCACCCTAAGCATCTTTATGGCCTCCCACATACACTCCTTATTATCGCAGTAGATAAACTTGAGCTCTCCCGGCAGCAGGGTCTGGTCGATAAGTTTTGCCTTGCCGTCCACTCCGCCTTCCCATTCTATAGTAGGTATTGACATAAGCCCTTTGACCCTCTCCTTTCTTAGACTAATCCCCTGCGCCCAGCTCCCGTTTTACTTCCTCGGAGCCCTTCTCCACACCTTCGGCAAGCTTTTTCTTATAATTGGCCAGCGCCCCCCTGAGGCTGGAATCCTGTACACCGAGTATCTCCACCGCCAGTATGGCCGCATTTATGGCGCCCGTCTTGCCGACACCCGCAACGGCCACCGGCACCCCACCCGGCATATGAACCATCGAATAAAGAGCGTCAGTCCCCCCCAGGCCCTGGTTGACCACCGGCACGCCGATAACCGGCACAGTGGTCAGCGAAGCCAGCACCCCCGGCAATGCCGCGGCGCCACCGGCCCCGGCTATTATTACCTCATAACCCTTCTCTTCCACACCGGTGGCATAATCATGCGCGAGTCGCGGCGCTCTGTGGCAGGATATGACGTCTATGTCAAACCCCAACCCAAACTCCTTCAGGACATTTACCGCCTCTTTCATAGTCTCAAGGTCAGACTTGCTGCCCATGACAACCCCAACCCTCTTCTTATTCGATTTCTTTGGTGAAGTTCCAGACACACTATTTCTCCGTCACACGGTGTAATGGGTTAAACGCCTCTTTATACCTCTCCGTAAGTAAACACAAAAAGACGGACAGCTTCTCCAGGGCCGTGTCCGTTTTATGACGCAGCCGTAAGAAGTAGACCAAATCCAACGGGTTCCTGAGAAGATGCGCAATTACGCCCAGTGCATTGACCCTGCCGTCTTCGTACACAAGGCCATCTCCCTTCAGCTCGTCATCCGTCTCGTCGGATACGACCTTCAAGGCGAGAAAAGGCGCCCCGGATGCCGTCGCAGCCTCGGCAACACCGATGCCTTCCATCTCAATCGCCACTGCCGAAGTGGTGTCGCCGATACGTCGCTTTGAGTCCGGTTGAGCAACCACCTCATTTACGGTAAGCAGGTCCCCACAATGAAACCCCAGACCGCTCTCGCTGGCCAGCCTGCATGACAGGTCAACCAAACTTCCATGACAAGGGTGGGAATAGGCGTCAGAGGCCCCACCAGGCCCGGTTTGCCGGGGGTAATTGAGCACATTCCTGGCTATAATCAATTCTCCCGTACGTACATCACCTTTCACGCCACCCGCAAACCCGGCGGATATAATCGCATCTACATTAAATATCCTGAGCAGACTCTCTGCCGCCCTCCTCGACCTCTCCTGCCCTATGCCGCTGCTGACCGATATGACAGGCCGCCCGTTCGCGCACGTATAATAAAACGTCAGACCGTCCGCCTGGAACACGCTTGCGGAGCCTAACTTGACCCTGAACGCCTCCAGCTCTCGCGGTAAAGCAAATACCAATCCTATCATAAGAATCTTTTTATCCTGTACTTATGACACATGCAAGCCCCCGGTAATCCGGAACCGCCCGAACCGGTCGTCATCTATAAGCCTAACGATAAGAACCGGCTGGAAACTCAGAAAACCGGGAAACCGCCGGATTCTTCGCCTCACCACGGGCAACACGAGGCGTTAAGCCGGTCACCCGCGAGGCTGCTCACCGTAAATCAATCAGATTCCGGCGGTTTTTTCAATATTATTTTCCCCAAAGTATTTTGTTGTATTCCACAATTATATATGTTACTTTTTTGCGTCCTGTGCCCGATTCTGGCGACGGGCAGGGATATTAGTTTTTTGAGAATACGGAGCTGGTTGACTTTGAATAGTCTCTTCCTTACATGGGGAACTGACATACGACTTCATACATTCTTATTATAACGTCTAGGCGGAGAGGGGTTAAAAATTATGAAAAGGTATTTCGTGGTCTTCGGCTTACTTGCGGTGATGTGTTCTCTTCTCAGTTGCTCTACCACACCTTCACTCGACGAAGAAATCACTCTGGGTCCGAATGCCATCAAGGTCCCTGCGACGCAGACCTGGACAAAGACGGATGTATCGGTGCAGCAAGGCCAGTTTATGCACGTAGAAGCCCAGGGAAAGATAGAGATATCTAAATGGCGCTACTTTGGCCGTGACTACGAATATGTCGTAGGGCCAAACGGCACGTATGACTTCTCCACAGAAGTAGAGCGTTTGCACTGGAACTATCCAGTTCAGCCCCTGCAAGCTTTCCCGCTACCTGCCGCAGTGGCAGGACCTGCGCCATGTTACGCCCTGATAGGCAAGATCGGGGAGGATGGCGACATCTTTTTGATAGGCCGTGACGCAGTGGTTGAGGCCAAGAATAGCGGAGACCTATACCTGGGCGTAAACGATTTTGACATTGAAGACAACAGAGGCGACTTCTACGCCAAGGTAGACCTGTACAACCAGATTCCATGGGAATTGGTGAAAAAGGATACAAGGAAGATAGAAAAGGGAACGGGCCGCGTAGGCAAGCCTGTCGAGGACCCGAACGTGCTGATAATCTACGTCGACGGCTTAGACTACACCGTCCTTACGGAAATGGCTTACAAGGGTTACCTGCCCAATATCAAGAAGCTATTCTTCGATAACGGCATCAACTTCCCCTACACGTTTACGGTTTTCCCCAGCACTACGTGGACGACCACCGCCTGCGTCCTCTCCGCTAACTTCAGCGACCTTACCGGTATCAAGTCTGACGCCTATCTGGATAAACGGGTCAACGAGATGAGGCACTTCTTCACCCCGTTCGGCCCTCTAACGTCCTCAAGGAGGATGGACCCCGACATCTGGGACAACATCGTGGACGAAGACCCCAGACGGGAAAAGCTGCCGACAATATTCAGCCGGATGGAGGACGCCAAGGTGCCCACTTGGGCGTCGGTCTTGCCGGTAACGCCCTACCAGATACCGACGTTCTACAGCCACACGCTAACCGAGACCGTTCGCCTATTGGGCGCACATCAGATAAAGCCCAAATTTGACGAGATTAACACGGCATTTACCGTTAACTACGTCATAAAGTTTAAAAATGACGTGATGTACACGTGGCTCCCCGGCGCGGACGTAAAGTCACATGAGACCCCTCGCGGCCAGTGGGGCGCTGCGAGAAAGCAA
>JAUVQR010000230.1 GCA_030598065.1 Planctomycetota bacterium
ACTACAAGGGCACTGATACGGCGGAGTGCAAATGGACGTACCCTACGACGGACCAGATTGTTTCTTCTCCCGTCTTGAACGATGAAGGGATAGTCTATTTTGGCAGCCTTGATGGAAACCTGTACGCGCTCAAACCTGATGGCCATACAAAGTGGTTTTTCCGTACGCAGAGCCCGGTGTTTTCTACGCCTGCCATTGACACGTCCGGGACCATATACGTCGGCAACAGCGGCAATTTCCTGTTCGCCATCGGGAAGAACATGAAGGAGAAATGGAAGTTCAGGACCGGGGGGGCGATTCTTTCTAGCCCCAACATAGGTCCGGATGGCACTGTTTACATCGGTAGCTGGGACGGCAAGCTCTACGCCATCAGCTCCACCGGAGTACCCAAGTGGACGTATCAGACCGGCGACAGCATAGTCCTGTCTTCACCCGCCATATCAGAGGCTGACGGCACCGTCTACATAGGTTCCAGGGACAGAAAACTCCATGCCGTAGACATTGCGACCGGCAAGGAGAAATGGATATTCCTTGCTGGGGACAAGGTAGACACCGCGCCCGCTATCGGCATCGACGGCACGGTATATTTCGGGGCCAATAACGGGATACTATATGCCCTGGACGCTCACGGCAACCTGAAATGGAAATACGAGACAGGTTCCTGGATATATTCCTCGCCCGCCATAGCGGCTGACGGCACGGTGCTCTTTGGGACGAAGGGCGGAAAGCTGTACGCGCTGAGCGAGGACGGAAAGTTGAAGTGGAGCTTTTCTGCCGGCGACAGCATAAGCTCTTCCCCTGTCATTGACTCCGAGGGGACCGTTTACGTGGGTTCCTGGGACAAGAAGCTGTACGCCGTCGACTCCGGCGGCAAGCTCAAGTGGAGCTACGAGACCGGCGCCTCTATTGCCAGTTCGCCCTCAATCGGCGCCGATGGCACGGTCTATGTGGGAAGCGACAACGGCATCCTGTACGCCATTGGGAAGTAGCTCATTTCCCGGCCGGACAGCTGGCCGGAAACGGCGGTTCTTGACCTGAGCTACGTTTTTGTGATATAAATTAGTATTGAGTGGTAACCGGTTGACACCGATAGATAGAGGGGGGGAGTAGATAGATGATAGGCATATCAAAATTATACTGCGGAACCGTTGAACCTTCGGACGCGCTGCGTTACGGCAGGAAATCGAAGGATCTCCCGTCCCACCTGCTCCAGTTTTCGAGCGACAAGAAGCCGGTTGTGGTGTGGAACGTGGGCCAGCGATGCAACCTGAAGTGTATCCATTGCTACTCCCAGTCAAGAAACATAGAGTACCCCGACGAGATGACCACTCAGGATGCGAAGGCCATGCTGGATGACCTGGCCGACTACGGTGCGCCTGTCATACTCTTCTCCGGCGGCGAACCTCTGATGAGGGAAGACCTCCTTGAGCTTGCCCATTACGCCAAGGGCAAGGGCCTCAGGGCCGTCATAAGCACAAACGGCACGCTGATTAGCAGGGAGAAGGCGAGAGACCTGAAGGCGGTGGGCCTGTCTTACGTCGGCGTCAGCCTGGACGGCATGAAAGAGACCAACGACCGCTTCCGTGCCGTTGAGGGCGCCTTTGACATGGCCATCCAGGGCATAAGGAACTGTCTCGCCGAGGGGATAAAGGTCGGCCTAAGGTTCACGATAAACAGGGGCAACGCGCATGATATACCCGAGATATTCGAACTTATACACAGGGAAGGCATCCCCAGAGTCTGCTTCTATCATCTGGTGTATGCCGGCAGGGCCTCTAAACTCATAAAGGAAGACCTCAACCACGAAGAGACCCGCAAGGTGGTTGACCTTATAATGGACAAGGCCAGGGAGATGCACGACAGGGGACACAAGCTGGAGGTCTTGACGGTCGATAACCACGCGGACGGTCCCCATCTCTACCTGCGCCTCAAGAAGGAAGACCCGAAGAGGGCGGCCGAGGTCTACGAACTGCTCAAGATGAACGAGGGTAACAGCTCCGGCAAGGGGTTGGCCTGTATAAGCTGGGACGGCGCCGTGCACCCCGACCAGTTCTGGAGGCACATTATCCTGGGCAACGTAAAGGACAGGCCGTTCAGCGAGATATGGGAAGACCTGTCTAACCCGCTCATGGCCCGGCTGAAGGACAAGAAACCTCACCTCAAGGGGCGCTGTGCGGAGTGCCAGTGGCTGGATATCTGCGGCGGCAATTTCAGGGCGCGCGCGGAGGCGTTTTACGGCGACATGTGGGCGCCGGACCCGGCCTGCTACCTGACCGACGAAGAGATAGGCATCGCCGTCGGCGCCGCACAGGCATAAGGCCTTATCGCTTCATATTCCGGCATTCTTGTCTCATTGCCGCACTGACTCACCGTCATGTTATTCAATGAGCAGGCGCTGTGCGGTGGCGACGCCCTTGCCCACGTCCACCGGGTAGCCGCAGTCGTGAAGGCCCTTTTCGATGGCCGCTATGGCGGTGAGGATGTCGAAATCGTTCATATAACCCACGTGTGTCACGCGCAGTATCTTGCCCTTCAACTCGGCCTGACCGCCGGCTATGCTGACCCCGTATTTGTCCCGCAGGTTCTTGGTGAACGCTATACCGTCTATGCCGTCCGGCACCCTGATTGCCGTCAGCATGTCGCACGGTTGCCTGGCGAATAGCTTGAGCCCCAGGGCCTTCGCAGCCTCTCTGGTGGCGTTGGCAAGCCGCGCGTGCCGCTTCCAGACATTCTCAAGACCGTCCTTTCTTATCATGTCCAGCGCCGTCTTAAGGGCCACGATAAGAGATATGGCCGGGGTGAAGGGAGTGGTCTCCTTCTTTAACGCGTTGTCCATGGCCCTGAAGTCCCAATAGTACCTTGGCAGGTCCGCGGTCTTAACCGCGTCCCACGCCGGTGGCCTGACAGCGACGAATGACAGTCCGGGTGGCATCATAAAGCCCTTCTGTGAACCCGTTACGGCCACGTCCACCTGCCATTTGTCCATAAGAAACGGGCTTACGCCTACGGTGGTTACGGCGTCCACCACCA
>JAUVQR010000047.1 GCA_030598065.1 Planctomycetota bacterium
CGACGGTCATGACTTTTTGGACGAGGCGTTGGAGCGCGGGGCCAAGGGAATACTCATTTCAAAAAAATACAAGGGAAGCCTGCCGGATGACGTGCTGGCAATAAAGGTAAGGAACACGACAAAGGCCTTGGGCGTACTGGCCAGATACTATAGGGAGAAACTCCCGGCAAAGGTCGTTGGCATAACCGGCACAAACGGCAAGACGACGACGAAGGATATGCTGCATCAAATCTTATCCCCCAGGGTTAGCATGGTCAGCACCCGGGGGAATTTGAACAATGACATAGGCGTGCCGCTGAGCATATTCCAGATGGAACCTTACCACGACCTTGCGGTCATTGAAATGGGCACCAGCTCGCCAGGCGAGATACTGAGGCTCTCCTGGATAGTCCAGCCCGACATCGGCGTTATAACGAACGTCTCGGAGGCGCATCTTGAAGGCCTTGGTGACATAGAGGACGTAGCCAAGGAGAAATCTGGATTGCTTGAGAACCTGACCCCCGGCGGAACGCTGGTATTCAACGTGGATGACTTCTGGTGCAAGATTATTGCAAAGGGATTTCCGGGACGGAAGATGAGCTTTGGAATCCACGAGCCCGCAAACGTAAGGTGCCGGGATCTCGGTGAAACAAAGAACAGGTTGACCTTTAGCGTAAACGGCAGGCATACGGTGGAACTCCCTTCTCTGGGGATTCACAACGTCTACAACGCCCTTGCCGCGCTTACCGTCTGCTATGAGCTTGGGCTCAACCTGACGGAACTGTCCGAGGGCCTGAAGCAGTTTGAAGCCCCTCCAATGAGGATGGAAAGGCACAGGGTCAAGGGAGTGACGATAATAATGGATGGGTACAATGCGAACCCATCAAGCATGAAGATGGCGTTGGACGAGTACTCGAGTATAAAGGTCCCGGGCAGGAGATTCTTCGTCTGCGGAGACATGGCCGAACTGGGTGGAGAGTCTTCCAGGCTGCACAGGGAATTGGGCAGGGAGATAGCCCGGTCAGACGTGAACTTCCTTCTCACCACGGGGGAGCACGCGGGCACGATTGCGAGGGCGGCCAAAAAGGGCGGCCTGCCGGGAGAAAAAGTGATGGTCTTTGGCAAGGATAACGGTCTCCGTGAATTTGCCGTTGCAAAGCTTAAGAAAGGCGACGCCGTGCTTATCAAGGGCTCAAGGTGTATGAAGTTTGAAAACTTGTGCGAGGAACTTATGAGTACGCTTAGAAAGAAGGCGGCTGTTTAATGATGTGGGATTACTTGAACATATATTTTAACCTGGGGCTGCTTTCGCCGAGCGCGCCGGGCGGGATCGACGAGGTGGTGTTAAGGCTGAGTCTGGCGGCCCTGACCGCCTTTGTCGTCAGCCTGATCCTGGGTACGAAGCTTATCGAGAAATTTCGTCTCTACAGGGTGTCAGAGGACGTTTCCAAGAACCCGTCGGACGTGATTAAGAAACTGCACGCTGACAAGAGGGGCACACCCACCATGGGCGGAATAATAATACTTCTGTCGGTGCTTGTCTCCACCGTTCTATGGTGTGACCTTACGGACTCTTCGATTGTAGCGCTGCTCGGTGCCGCGTTTGGTCTGGGGGCACTGGGGTTTGCAGACGACTATATAAAGCTTACCGACAAGGACTCAATGGGACTCAAGGATTCAACGAAGCTTTCCTTCCAGTTGGCAATCGGTCTGATACTGGGCGTGTTCCTTTATCACCATTTCGGCAGTCTCGACATCGGTACTCGCATTATGTTTCCGGTCATGAAAGACACGTTCCTTGAACTCGGCTGGTTCTACGTCGTACTGGTCATGTTCTACGTTGCCTGGACGTCTAACGCCGTAAACATAACGGACGGCCTGGACGGACTTGCGATTGGTTGCACCATTATAGCCAGCCTTGCCTTCTGTGTCGTCGCTTACGTGGTAGGCGACTGGGAGACCAGCAGGTCTTTCGGCGTGCAGTATATACCGGGCGGCAAAGAGCTGAGCATATTTTGCGCGGCGCTGGCCGGCTCAGGACTGGGCTTCCTGTGGTACAACGGCTTTCCGGCGCAGGCGTTTATGGGCGATATCGGTTCCCTCAGCGTGGGAGGTATCCTGGCGCTGGTGGCGCTGCTTACCAAGCAGGAGGTCCTGCTGGTCCTCATAGGCATAGTGTTTATGCTCGAAGCCATGTCCGTATTTATACAGGTTGCAGTTTACAAGGTAACAGGAAAGAGGGTCTTCCGCTGCGCTCCGCTGCACCATCATTTTCAATTCGTAGGGTGGCCGGAGACCAAGATAACCATGAGGTTCTGGATACTGGCCGCTGTAATGGGCCTGACGGGCCTGTTGGTCTTTAGGATATGAGAGAAAGTATGAGGAGTTTACGGTGCGGTTAAGCAATCCATCTGGCTTGATTATATGTCTGGTGACATGTCTCCTGGGGATAGGGATGCTGATGGTGTACAGTTCTGACTGGGCGTCTTCCATGGGCATTAAAGGCAGCGGGTCCCAGGCCCTTATCAGTCATACGACAGGGCTTGTAATCGGCGTGGGGATGGCCGTCGGCATAGTGTTGCTGGGATACTGGAGGCTTGAGCCGCTGGTGATAGCATACATCCTTCTGGGTCTGGCGGCCGTCGGCCTGATGCTGGTACTTGTGCCGGGCATCGGGAGCGTGCATGGCGGTGCGAGAAGGTGGATACGGTTTGGCTCTCTGATAGGTTTTCAGCCCTCTGAGTTTGCAAAGCTGGGGATTATATTGTTTCTGGCAAGCTGGACGGCAAGTAACCGGGAACGTATGCATGAACTGGCAAGGGGTTTTTTGATACCACTGGCTGCCATTGTGGGACTTACGGTCTTGACGGTAGTGGAACCAGATTTTGGTACCGCCACCTTTCTGGCGGCCCTGGGTATGATGGTTTTGACCGTGGCGGGCGCGAGATGGCTCTATATTGGCATTACGGTGCTTGCCGCCGCTCCGGTAGCTGGTTTGCTTGTGTATCTTGAGCCGTACAGGATGGCCAGGCTGTTGGCCTTTTTAGACCCGTGGAATGATTCAAGTGGTGCGGGTTACCACCTGATTCAGTCCTGGATTGCCCTGGGCTCCGGTGGCTTGGTCGGCAAGGGGCTGGGCGGGGGTTACCAGAAATTGCTCTTCTTGCCCGAAAGCAGCGGTGATTTTGTGTTTGCCGTACTTGGCGAAGAGCTTGGTTTCCTGGGCGCATTCGGTCTGGTGGTCATATTCGCCATGCTGGCATGGCAGGGTATGCGGGTGGCCCGAATGGCCAAGGACCACAACGATTATTTCGGTCACGTGCTCGCGCTGGGCGTCACTTTCATGATCTGTTACCAGGCGGCCTTCAACATGGCGGTGGCGCTGGGCTGTGTCCCCACTAAGGGCATAGCGCTGCCGTTTATAAGTTCGGGGGGGTCTTCGATCCTGTCCTCTCTGGCGGCTATAGGGCTCTTGTTAAGTGTGGCAATGCGCTACGAGTGCGAGGAGGTCCCCTCCCGCAGCGCCGTGCGGCCTGCGCAAAACGCGGCGGGCACCACCGTCGGTGCCGGGCCGTTTGGGTTGTCTTTGGGCAGGGCCGCGTTCTTACGTAAGAAAAGAAAAAGGATGGTGGCACCTTGAGAGTCGTATTTGCAGGCGGTGGTACAGGCGGACATCTTATGGCGGGCGTGGCCACGGCGGAAGAGATGCAGTCACGCATGCCTGGTGTTGAGATTGCGTTCTTCGGCACGGGGAATGCTATTGAAAGACGCTGCTTGCAGGGCAGGGGGTTCAAGTCCTTCGGTATCAGGGGTACGGGTTGGACGGGTTCTGTTACCAATGCGGTTGTTTTTGTGTGGCGGTTTGTTGTGAGTCTGTTTGGTTGTCTGCGGAGCCTGAGTGGTATCAAGCCGGACGTCGTCTTTGGGCTTGGCGGTTACTCGTCGCTGGCCCCCGTGATAGGCGCATATATATTGAGGATTCCCGTGATAATACTCGAGCAGAACGTAATACCGGGGAAGGCCAACCGGCTGCTGTCCGGGTTCGCCGACGTGATACTGTGCCACTGGCCTTCGTCTTCAACGCTTGAGTATTTTAGAGACGCGAGTAAGGTCCGTTTCACGGGGACGCCATTAAGGAAAGGCCTTTTGGATTACAAGAAAGACAGTGCGGCCAAACTGTTCGGGCTGTCGCCCGAAAAGACCACCATTCTCGTCCTGGGTGGTAGCCAGGGTGCCGCTGCTATAAATACGGCTGTGATGGAGTGTCTGCCAGGGCTTATGGCGGGATGTCACGACATACAGTTCATACATTGCGCCGGACGGGCCGACTATCCGCGCGTAAAGGCGGCATATGAGGCAAACGGCATCGAGGCCAGGGTGTATGACTTCCTGGATGAAATGGGAGCCGCCTACGGTATGGCAGACCTGGCGGTCTCAAGGGCGGGGGCCACTACGCTTGCCGAGCTTACGGCGCGCGGCATCCCTGCGGTGCTGGTCCCGTATCCATACGGCACGGACGACCACCAGTACAAGAACGCACGCGAGCTTTCTGAAAGTGGCGCGGCAGTGGTGATAGAAGAGCGTTTTCTTTCCGCCGGGAGGCTTTCCAGCGTCTTTTCAGACATGGTTAAGGAAAAGACAAGGCTCGCCAGAATGGGGCTAATGTCCAGGGCTATGGGCAGGCCGGCAGCCGCTCAGGCCGTTGTGGATATTACACTTAAACTACTTGATGACAAAAAGAACGGGAAACTATGCAAAAACTTGTCTCCTCAGGTAACGTAACCAAAGAGACGTTTGACTCACTGAAGGGATGCAAGGTGTACCTTGTGGGTATCGGCGGTACCGGCATGAGCGCATTGGCGAAGATACTAATCGAGGGAGGTTGCAGTGTGTACGGTTCAGACCTGCAGCTTACGCCGGTGATATTCGCACTCGAGGATATGGGCGCAAGCATAACACTGAAGCAAGACGGCTCCTGGATCGGGTCGGATACCGCTCAGGTAATCGTCTCGTCCGGAGTGCCGGATGATAACGAGGAGCTAATAGCCGCCCGCGACATGGGCGTCAAGGTGATGAAGTATTCTCAGGCGCTGGGCATGTTGATGAATGACGGGCTTGGAGTGGCGGTGAGCGGGACGCACGGCAAGACCACGACCACGGCCATGATAGCCACCATAATGAAGTGGGCAGGACTGGACCCAAGCTTTGTTATAGGCGGCGAGGTGGCCGAGCTTGGAGGAAGTGCAGGGATGGGGACGGGGGACTATTTTGTTGCTGAGGCCTGTGAATACGACAGGTCTTTCCTGAATCTGTCCCCGTACGTAGGGGTAATCACCAATATCGAGGAGGAACATTTCGACTACTATCGCGATCTGGACGAACTGGTGGGGTCTTTTGGGGAGTTTGCGCGAATAGTGTCGAACGACGGACTACTCGTCGTATCGGGTGAAGACGACAACATTAGAAGGGCGATTGAGGGCGTATCCACGGACGTGGAGACCTGCGCCATAAGCTCGCCGGCCAATTGGACAGCAACCCTGCCCGTCGTCCATAACGGGGAGAACAGATTCCGTGTGTTTTATCAGGACATGAGCGTCGGTGAATTTTGTCTCAGGATGCCCGGCAGATACAACGTGATGAACGCGCTTGCGGCCATAGCGGTATGCCACCACGCAGGCGTAAGCAATGACGTCATACATGAGGCGCTTTCGCACTTTTCCGGTGTTAAGCGGCGCTTTCAGGTGTTGAGCACGGTGGGTCACATTACCGTGGTGGACGATTACGGACACCATCCGACAGAGATAAGGTCGGCGCTTCATGCGGCCAAGAAGTTCTTCCCTGACAGGCGTCTCTGGTGTGTCTTCCAACCGCATCAGTACAGCCGTACTCGCACCATGCTCAAGAGTTTGGCAAAGGCCTTCCGGGAGGCGGACAAGACTATTTTCACGGACATCTTTCCGGCCAGGGACAGTTTGAAAGACATAAGTTCAGTAAGTTCAGAGGACCTGTTGTTTGAGGCGAGGAATGCGGGAACGAAGGCGCTTTACGTGCCGGACCTCGACAATGTCGCAAAGGAGTTGTCCTCCAGGATACTTCCGGGTGACGTTGTGATGACAATGGGCGCGGGTAATGTGTGGCAGGTAGGGGTGGAACTGATCTCTATCTTAAAGGATAAGTATAATGGCAAGGGAGGCGATTGAAGATGCCTTGAGGTTTGAACACCCTTTAAGGCGGTACACGTCGTTCAGGGTAGGCGGTTGTGCGGAGGTGTTTGCCGAGCCTACCGATATGGGTCAGCTTCAGGAGGTATTACGTTACGGAAACGAGCAGGGTTTGGACGTGTCGGTATTGGGCAAGGGATGCAATGTCTTGATATCGGACGACGGCGTGAGGGGGATGGTGGTGCATTTAACGGGTTGGTACTTTAACAGGATAGAGAAGCGAGGAGACGGCATGATAGTGTGTGGCGGGGGGGCAAACCTGTCGAGATTGGTTGCCGATACGGCACAATGGGGGCTTGAAGGTCTGGAGACGCTTGTCGGCGTGCCGGGCAGTTTGGGCGGCGCCGTAGCCATGAACGCGGGCGGCAGACACGGCGCGATAGGAAGCTATGTCAGGGGAGTGACCTCCATAGGATATGACGGCGAGATACATCATTATGGAAGTGAAGAAATCGAGTTTGGTTACCGTTGCTCCAGCCTTTCGGGCGAGATAATTATGGATGCCGAACTGGAGCTGGTGACGGGCGACAAGGATGCAATCTCGACGCGGATGTCGGACATATTTCACCAAAAGAATAAGACCCAGCCACTGACGTCCAGAAGCGCAGGTTGTGTCTTTAAGAATCCAGAAGGACACAGCGCGGGTGCCTTGATTGACACGTTGGGACTTAAGTCCATGAGGATTGGCGATGCCGCCGTATCCGGCAAGCATGCCAACTTTATAATCAACCTGGGTTCTGCGACCGCCTCACAGATCATGGAGCTTATATGCAAGATAAGGGACGAAGTGAAGAGGCGGTATGGTCAGATATTAGATATGGAGATAAAAATATGGTAACAGAACGGGCTCTACGTCCGGAAGTTTATAAGCCTGCCCGCGTGCGGGACGTTGCTGAGGCGACGAGAGTGGCGGTGCTGATGGGCGGAATCTCTTGTGAAAGAGAGGTCTCACTGTCGTCCGGTCGAGCGGTGGCCAAGGCCCTGGAAGAAGCGGGCTATGATGTGATGCCCATCGTGGTTAACGACGAGGAAATAAGGGAACTCGACGCTGCCGATGTGGACGTCGCCTTTATAGCCTTGCACGGCCGTTTTGGCGAGGACGGCGGGGTTCAGAGATTGCTTGAGGCAAGGGGGATTCCATACACGGGCTCCGGCATTCGGGCAAGCAGGATGGCCATGGATAAGGTGGAAACCAAGTGGACATTTGTCCTGTCCGGGATTCCTACTCCCAAGTTTTTGACGCTTAAAAGGGAGCAGCCCATACAGGAACTGGAAGGCCTGCTTATTGAAAGGCTGCCCATGCCACTGGTTGTGAAGCCGTCCGGCAGCGGTTCCAGTGTGGGGGTGTCGGTTGTCCATGACATTAAAGAGTTGCCACAGGCCCTGGAGACCGCATTCCGTTACGACGAAAAGGCAATTATTGAACGGTATATCAGCGGCAGGGAGCTTACCGTAGGAATACTCGGAGACGCCGCGTTGCCTGTCATAGAGATAAGGCCCGCAAGGGAGTTTTATGACTCCAGTGCGAAGTATGAAGACACAAAGACGCGTTATATAACGGCGCCTGACGTTCCGGATGCCGTTCTCGGCAGGGCGCAGCAACTGGCGCTTAAGGCCCACCTCGAGCTTGGCTGCGCGGGGTTCTCCAGGGTAGACATGATGTTGAGTAAAGACATGGAACTGTTTCTCTTGGAGGTAAATACGATTCCAGGCTTTACGGAGAGGAGTTTGATGCCGATGGCCGCGGACGTGGCCGGTATAAGTTTTTTGGAACTGTGCAAGGAGATTGTGTCGCTTGCAGATAGTGGTATGAAGCCCGTCGGGGAAATTGCCAATCTTAAATGTGTAGGGGTCTGATATGAAAGCTATTGCAAGAGATGGAAATATAACCAGGACCAACAAATTTAAAGAGGTTATTAAGTCTACGTATTTTCATATTTCTACTCTTGTCGTCTGTCTGGGGTTAACGGGCTGGGCCACCTATGAAGGCTGGAAACAGCTTACGGTTCTTCAGGACTTTAGCGTGCGGGAGGTTTCCCTCTCCGTATTTCCCGTTGATGGGGTGAAGCCGGCCTTGCTGAAGGAGGTAAGGAATACGAAGGGGCTGATTGGGAGAAGTCTCTTTGAAAAGAACCTGACCACGAAGGTGGTCAACGTCCTGGAAAGTAATCCAATGGTCTTAAAGGTTCATAGGGTAAAGAAGGTCTTTCCCGACAAACTTAGTGTTGAACTTGAGTTGAGGAGGCCGACGACGGTACTCAGAAAAAACGGTATATTCTATCTCCTCGACGATGAGGGCGTGGTACTTCCGGTTGCGTACTACTCCTGGCCATCGGATCAGGGCAATACGCC
>JAUVQR010000320.1 GCA_030598065.1 Planctomycetota bacterium
AATCTATGTCTTGCCTGAGAACCTTCCGGGCGCAGTGTGCGACCTTCTTCAGTACAATGTCCCCTTCCAGATGCCCGTAAGCGTCGTTGTAGTCCTTGAAGTCGTCCAGGTCGAAGAACAGCAGTGAAAGCGGACGACCGTACCTCTTTGAGCTTGCCATCGCGTAGGTAAGCAATTCGTTGAACCGCCTGCGGTTGTATAACCCGGTGAGTTCGTCGACAACCGCAAGCCTCTCCAACTCCAACTCCCGTTCCTTCTTTTTTGAGATGTCCCTTGCTATCTGGATAACACCGGTGAGTTCGTCTGCGTCGTTAAACCGTGGGAATGCGCTGATCAGGAACACGCCTCCCATGTGTGGGTCTTCTATCTCCGAGACGGCAGGCTTGAGAGATTCCTTGACCTTAGTGAGCGGGCAGTTATCCCAGGGCTCGTCTGTTCCATGAAATATTTCGTAGCATTTCTTCCCCGTCACGTCATCGTCCGCAAGCCCCAGTCTCTCACAAACAGCCCTGTTTGCCTTGACGATGTTGTAGTCCTTGTCATGGATACTTATCATGTCTGTAATGGAGTTAAAGGTATCTTCCCAGTCCTTATCTGCCAGCCGCAACTCACTATGGGCATTCTCCAGGGCAGCCATGCGATTATTGATGTATGAAGAGATTGCCCGGCTTGAGTCCAGGAAAAAAACCTTGTCAATGGCGTCCAGTGTGCGCTGGGCCTTTTCCGGATCATCCTTGTACTTCTCGGTGATTATCGGACGGATAAGCGTCTTGAGCAAGCCATAAGTGGCCAGGTAAGACTTGGGCCGGAGCTCGGTGGCGTCAAATTGTTCTGCAATATTAACCCGTACCCCAAAGTAGCCCCTGTCGAGTTTACAGTCGAAGGTCTCTTCCAGGTAATTCTTTAGCCCTTCTCTTAGCTTCTCCAGCCTGGACCTTGACCTCAGTGTGTTTCTTGTGTCCGGGTAGTTCAGGAGATGGCCACAGAAGGCGTCGACGGTACCGTCAAGATTACCGTTTATTAACGGAAGCGCTCCTCGCAGCAGTGCCGCGTCGTCTTCCGACAGGCGCAGGGCCACGATGCGGCGTTCCGTGTTCTTATCCTCCGCCGCGGCCTTCGAAGAGGTGTCTTTAACGTCATTCATCAACCGGGCCCTCGTTTTGTATGCTTGCCAGAGAGGGGTTTCTTTCTCTTTATATAATTACGAAAATCACGAGTTGTGTCAACCCGAAAGGGTTTAAAATATTGTACGTGTAAGATTTGTGCTGGCAAGAAGATACGCGGACGATGTTTACATGTCTGGCACGATATTACCTTACCGGTGTAAGGGCTTTATCGTGGGTAAGAACAAGTCCCCTAAGCGGCGTTCTTGCGGCTCAACTCAACCAGTTTTTTGAGGGAGCCCTTTGCGCGGCCGGAGTCTATCGACTCGGCGGCCATGCGAATGCCGCCTTCCATGTCTTTCACGGTCCCGCTGATTAATATGGCGGCCGCGGCGTTAATGAGCGTGACGTCTCGTTTCGGCCCCTTGCGGCCGTCAAGGATCTCCGTTATCGCCAGGGCGCTTTCTCCGGTGTCTTTAGCTGCGAGGTTTTCAGGCCCGGACCGCTTTATCCCGTAGTCCTCCGGTTGGACGTAGTACCCGTTTATGTCACCCCAGTCAAGCTCGGTTATCTTTGTCCTGTCGGAGGTGGTTATCTCGTCCAGCCCGTCAAGCCCGTGCACCACCATAGCGCGTTCGGTGCCCAGATTTCTCAGCACTTGGGCCAGTGTGTCGGTCAGGGCTTCGCCGTAGACGCCGATTAGCTGGCGGCTGTTCGGCGCCGGGTTGGTCAGCGGGCCGAGCAGGTTAAAAGCCGTCCGGAAGCCCAGCTCACGCCGCG
>JAUVQR010000292.1 GCA_030598065.1 Planctomycetota bacterium
ACGGAGATGTGCATGCCCCTGTTGTAACTGAGGTACTGCAGCACGGCGTTCATCAGCGCGGGGTTTTCCTTGAGGTCTTCGGACTGGCAGCGGCCGTCCATGGCCTCCGCGCCGGAGAGAAGCGCCTTGATGTCAATGCCGCTTACGGCGGCCGATAACAGCCCCACCGGGGTGAGGACCGAGAACCGCCCTCCCACGCCCGCGGGGATGTCGAACGTGGTGTAACCGTCTTGGTCGGCAAGCCGTCTGAGCGTCCCGCTGACGGGGTCGGTGGTGGCGATAATGTTCCTGCCATAGTTAGCACCAAGTTTTTTTCGCAAGAGGTCTCTGATGATGAGAAATTGCGCCGCCGTCTCTATGGTGGTCCCGGATTTTGAGATGACGTTGAACACCGTTTTCTCGACGTCAATCAGCCTGAGCAGCCCGTCAAATACATTGGGGTCGATGGTGTCCATGACGTGGACCCTGGGGCGTCCTTTTCTCGCCTCCGGGAGCTGGTTATACAGGGGGCCGTTTAGAGCCGTGTGGAGCGCGATGTTTCCAAGGGCGGAGCCGCCTATCCCCAGCACCACAAAATCATCCGCCCTTTTAACGACGTCCCCGGCCACTTCCAATACCCGTGCCGCTGTCTTGCCGTCGTAGGGGAGGTCGAGGAACGGGCGGTGTCCCTCGGCCCTTTCTTCCTTCAGGCCCCTGAGACACCCGGTGGCACGCGCGCAGATGTCTTCCAGTTCCGTGTAGGTCACGCCGCCTTTCTCGCCGACGTGTCCGGCCATCATGTTGGTGTAGTCTATGTGGATGTTTTGCATCTCTTTATTCATGATTCATAAGAAGAATACCGGAAAAAGAGATTTGTCTTGATGAGGGATGAGAGCAGGGGGTTTCTTATAGTCTCAACCCCTTCAGGTAGTCCCGGAACTCTTCGCCGAACTCCGGGTTCTTCAGGGCCAGTTCGACCGTGGCCTGCAGGAAGCCCAGTTTATTCCCGGTGTCGTGCAGCTTCCCCTCGACGAGGCAGCCGTAGACCGGCCCGTTCTGTACCAGCGTCTTCAGGGCGTCGGTAAGCTGTATCTCACCCAGGTTGCCGGGGGCGGCCTGTTCGATGGCGCTGAACGTCTCGGGCGGAAGGATGTACCTCCCCGAGATGGCAAGGTTTGAGGGCGCCTCTCCCTGTTTTGGCTTCTCGACCAGGTCGTGAATCCTGTAGACGCCGTCCTCGACCTTTTCCGGTTTTATTATCCCGTAGCGGCTGACCTCGGACGGTTCGACCTCTTCAACGGCGATTACCGGCGCGTTAAAGCGATGGTGGACGTCAAGCACCTGTCGGAGCGCGGGTACTTCGGAGTCCACTATCACGTCTCCCAGCATCACCGCGAATGGTTCATTGCCGACAACCTCCTTTGCGCAGAGAATCGCATGCCCGAGTCCCAGGGCCTCGCTCTGCCTGACGAAGCAGAAGGATACCAGATTGGATATCGTCTTCAGCTCCCTCAGCATCTTGTGGTTGCCCTTCTTCTTAAGAAGGTCTTCGAGCTCATACGAGGCGTCAAAGTGGTCCTCGATGGCCCGCTTGCCCCTGCCGGTGACCATTATTATCTGCTCTATGCCGGAGAGCTTCGCCTCTTCCACCACGTATTGAATCACGGGCTTATCGACCAGCGGCAGCATCTCCTTCGGAGACGCCTTGGTGGCGGGCAGGAACCTTGTCCCCAGACCGGCTACCGGCAGTACGGCCTTCCTTACCTTCATAGACCCCCTTTATACGATGGATAGAAGTTATCGTCTAAGAGACTATTACCCCAGATTTTACATAAGCCGGGCCGATTATTCCAATGGAAAAACGGGTGCGGCGTTTCTGGGTATCTGACATGCCATTGTGTAAAACCGGCGCTGAATTCACTTGACCGGATGATTTCGTGTCAATAGAATCGGTAGAATACGGTGCTTAGCCTGTATATCTTCATGACTGGGCGGTAAGGATGGTGAAAAGAATGAAGATACCAAAAGTCCTTGAGCCCCTGGAACTCTCCCGCAGGGAATTTGTGGTCCTCTGCGTGCTGTTTTCTACATTTATAGCCGGTGTCTGTGTAAAGTTTGTTACAGATAACCACCTGGCCTCCGGGGATATAAAGGTCATAAAGCAAGACCCCGAAGAATTATCGTTACTACTCGACGTAAACACCGCGGAGTGGTACGAATTGCTCCCGCTGCCCCAGATCGGTGAGAAGAGGGCCAGGGCCATCGTGGAATACCGCGAAGAACACGGCCCGTTCAGGGACGTCAATGAGTTGTTGAA
>JAUVQR010000002.1 GCA_030598065.1 Planctomycetota bacterium
GGCCACCTCCCTCTGCAACTTTGCGTTTGCCTCAGCAAGCTCCGCAGCGCGCTCGGCCTCTAGTCGCTTTAGGGACTCGCTGGATACTTTCGGTGTCTCCTCAGCGAAATAGCTAATTCTGGGTTTTAACTTACTAGAAATATGTTCTTTCCATTTCTTTGTGTCTTCATCAGAAGGTCTTTGTTTTAAGCTTCTTGAAATATGTTCTAGGGCCTCATCAAGTTGACTGTTATTATAATAAGCAATTGCTAAATTATAATGCATTGTCGGCTCATTTGGATTTAATTCTAAAGCCTGCTTAAAAAGAGCAATTGCGTCGTTAATTCTTTCCTTCTTTATATAGGCCAACCCTAAATTGTTATAAAATGCAAGGCTCTTGTTATTGCGGTCGCCTTTATAGGGTTCTAATAGCCCTATAACTTCATCGGGATTGTTATTGGCATTAATCTTGCTTGCTTTTTTCCCCAACAGTTCATAGTTAACTGTAGGTGTCTTTTCCTGAGCATAAACAACCTTGCAGTCTAACAGATTCAATTTCGATAAGGATTCAACAGTAGCCCAGATAGAAAATATGTCTTTGTTCCTTCTTCCTTTAAGAAAGAAAGAGCTATTGTTATGTTGAGCGAAATCCATTCCGACTACTGTTGCTAACGCGAAAAATCCTGCAAGAGTCAAAACATATTTCTTTGGTTTCATGCGTATTTTAGTATTTTTCAACCCGGTTCCTATTCCCTTCGCAGATTGTGGCAATCCATGCACGACATTATTACCTGGATGTATATCAATCTGGCGCCGTCGCCGTTCCTTATCTCTACAAATGATTCAAGCGTTTTTACGGCCGAGCGCAATGACCCGTCGCGCGCCTCAAGTTTCTGCCTGTAAGCGCCCTTCCAGCCAAGGGGCCTGGTTGACTCCAGTAGAATTTCCGTGCCTTCCTCGACTTGAGGCCAATTGTTTATTGCGAGACCCGCCATTATCTTTTTGGCGCCGTCAAGCCTGCGCTCCATGATTTCCTTTATAAATGCCTTGGACTGCCCCTGGGTTACGCTTCCCATATAAAACGTCAAAATCAAGCACGATAACGTTATAATGCTGAACCCCTTCAGAGTTCGGTTAACCATATCTATTCGCCTTCCTTTCTGACCGTAAAAATAGATTCCCCGGGGGTAAGAGTTAACGTCCAAACCGGTTAACTGGCGGTTCATTATTACTCAGGCGGCAGGTCGTGACACCCCCAGCACGCGATGGTTACCTGTATAAACGCTCGCTGGGTATCGGCCAGGTTCTTTTTATTGACCTTTTCCATCAGTATCTCGGCTGCAGAGCGAAAGGCATCGTCCCGCTTCTTGAACAATTCCTTGCCGGGTTCTGACCAGTCGATAGCCTCGCAGGTCTCTATCAGGCCCCGTGTACCATTTTCTATGTTGTGCCAATTGTCTACCGCAAGCCCGGAAAGCAATTTCCCCATGCTGTCCAATCGTTTTTGCATTTGCTCCTTGAGTTCCGTATTATTTCCTCCAAACGCACCTGCTTGTGAGAATAATGCGAAAAAAAGGTAAAATGCAGACATGACGGCAAAAGCTCTCAAGTTTAGTAAGTTCATCACCACCTCCTTGTCCGTAATGTTGTTGCAGTGCGGCCAATGGGAAAATGCCTGCACCGGGTCGGCAAAGTGACGTCAAAAAAGGGCATTCCCATAGGCCCGTCCTCCTGCTGGCCCATATCTTGAACCATACGGCACGAATTGTCAACGTTTGTATGGCGGTACATCCGGTTGTCCGGTTGTCGTCCGAGTTTTCCCATGCCATACAACGTCGGAGATGTCCCGCGCGACCGTTATGCGCCACCGCGTCCCGCGAAGACCTGTCCCCGGGCATACCTAGAAATACGGCCGAGTGTAGCCATAGCCCCGTGAATTATCTTCGCCCTCCCTCCAAGCGGTTGGCAGCCGGGAGCCCCGCAGCAATTACTAAACACCCGGGGCCGGTTGACGAGCCGTCACACATAACCCTAGAAGAAATAAACACTTGACATTAGGCCGGAAAACCACTATCTTCGCCTTTGACTTGTACGCAGGGGGACTAATTCGGTTTGTATACGTTTGTCACGCTTATCTTTCTTTACGTTAGTTCCGCAAGCATTCCAAGGCATAGTTGACCGTAGAAATAAACCGGGTATAAAAAGGTCACAAATATTAAAAGGGGGTTATCATGGGATTCCTGTGGAAGACCGGTAAACAAGAAACCAAAGGGGAAAAGAAACTAAAGGTTGCCAAGTCGCTAAAAGTCTTGAGCAAGGCCATGAGACATAAGAAAGAAGACGTTCGTAAAGAGGCGACGCTCAAGCTGCGCGTCCTGCTAAGCGAAGCCAGGGAAGAGTTAAACCTGGAAGAGAAAAAGATAGGCGGGACGAGATATCCAGTGGTTACAGACTGCCGCATTTTCTGCGCGATAGCCAACGTCTCCGACCTGGGCGCCTTACGTTTTCCCCTCAAGAATTACAAGAACGTTGCTGATAGCGTCGCTTGCTGCTACTCGGCCATAGCCCAGCCGGGCAAGGCCGTAACCAAAGGCCGCGTGGTGTGCGCTTCGTGCAGCGAAGATTTCTCGAGTGTAAAGTCTGTAGGGGACTCCGAGAAGATGTACTATAGCCCCACCAGCTCCGCAATCCATTGCGCAAATTGCAACAGCACGGATGGCCTCTACGTCTACACCAAAAAGTAGGGGAAGTAGTAACAAGCGCAAGCTATTTCCTGAAGAAACCGGCCGTGCGCCCTTAGCCAGTTTCTTGCAGGCGAAACACCGTGTGTTAAGAGGCGCCAGGCTGCCTATGGAGCCGGTGTAGCCGGTGGCGTCGCCCGTGCCCCATTCATTCTGCGTCGTAATTTTCTATCACCACCTTACATCCGGCCCCTCAAAAAGCCGGGCTCTTGCGGGCAGTCTACGAACGGTATCCGTCCGGGTTATCTTGGGCCATGAGAATTGATTTGACATTTCGCAACCAAGGATTTAAATCTAGATGTTTTACTCTCTTATTCCACCTGGGGAATATAGCCGAATTGGTTAAAAGGGTATGATTAGACTGGCAATTGTGGGAGCGGGTTATTGGGGCCCTAACCTGATACGGAACTTCCTGAAGATAGATCCTGAGATGGTTCACGTCGTTTGTGAACGGAGCGAGACGCGCCGCGACCACATAGCCAAGGAATTTCCCGGTCTAAAATTTTGCAGCGATTATTCCGAAGTCCTAAAAGATGACGACGTAGACGCCGTGGTAATCGTAGTTCAGCCCGCATTCCACCACGATATGGCACGGGCCGCACTGCTCAACGGGAAGCACGTCTTTGTTGAGAAACCACTGGCGCTTACCGACGATGAATGCAAGGACTTGATACGCCTGGCCGAGGACCGCAACCTGACCCTGATGGTGGGGCACGTCTTCGAGTATAATGCCGCCGTAAGGAAGGCGAAAGAGATAATTGATTCAGGTGCCCTTGGGGACATATACTATCTTTACTCGGAAAGGACAGACCTCGGCACGGTGAAGGCCGACGTAAACGCCATGTGGAATATCGCTCCCCATGACGTATCCATAATGCTATATTGGCTCGGCCAGGAACCTAAGAACGTAAGCGCACGGGGCTATACCTACCTGCAGAACGGAGTTGAAGACGTGGTGCATATGGCCCTGGAATTTCCGTCCGGAATAAACGCGGATATTCACGTAAGCTGGCTTAGCCCAAAAAGGATAAGAAGCACTACTGTAGTGGGCAGCAAGAACATGATCGTTTATGATGAGCTCAGCGCTGACGGTAAGATTAAGGTCATAAAGAACGAACTCTGCGCCAACGGCTTCGACCAAAAGAAAGACAAATACGTAAAAAAGAAGGGCGAGGTGGTGACGCCCGAATTAGAGGATTACGAGCCTCTTCACCTGGAATGTAAACACTTTGTGGAATGCGTCAAGAGCGGGCAGAAACCGCTCACCGACGGCGAAAACGGCCGTAGGGTGGTCAGGATTCTCGAACTGGCACAGGAATCATTGACACGGGGTGGAAAAACGATAACGATAGCAAGCTGAAGGAAACAAACATGGAGCGTATTGCTACCGCGGAAAAGATAAGACTGGTAGACCTGGGTGCCCAGTATCAGGCAATCCATAAAGAAATATGGTCTGCGATGAGAAACGTTGTTGAAAACAGCGCATTTGTCCTGGGTAAGCATGTAAAGGACTTCGAGGGCGATTTTGCCGCATTCTGCAACGCCCGCTTTGCAATCGGCGTGGCAAGCGGCACGGACGCCCTTACACTCTCGCTGAAGGCGCTTGGGATTGGCCCCGGGGACGAGGTCATCACCGCGCCCAACTCGGCGTTTCCCACCGCAGAAGCGATAACCCTTACGGGGGCGAAGGTCGTTTTCGCGGATATAAACCCGGACACGTTTAACATAGACCCGGCGGAGGTGGAGAAGAAAATCACCAAGAAGACCAAGGCTATAATGCCGGTCCACCTCTACGGCCTGCCCGCGCAGATGGACGAACTGGAGGAGCTTTGCCGGACCCATGACCTCAAGCTGGTGGAAGACGCGGCTCAGGCCCACGGGGCCGAGTACAAAGGCCGGAGGGTTGGCACCATTGGGAACGTCGCATGCTTCAGCTTTTACCCCTCAAAGAACCTCGGCGCCTACGGGGACGGTGGCGCGGTGGTTACAAACGACGAAGCCATCGCCGACAAGGCCCGCATGTTGAGGAACCACGGAAGACACGAAAAATATTGCCATGAAATCGAAGGCTGCAACAGCAGGCTAGACGCGCTTCAGGCGGCAATACTCTCCGTTAAGCTCAAATATCTTGACGAATGGAATAAAAAGAGGCGGCAGCATGCCCGGTACTATGACGAACTACTGTCTTCCGTAGAAAACGTGATTACACCCACTATACCGGCCAAGATGAAATCCGTTCATCACGTCTACGTCATCAGGGTAAGGGACAGAGACAACCTGAGAAAGAAGCTAAAAGAAGATAATATCGACACGGGCATACACTACCCCATTCCCCTGCACCTTCAGCCCGCGCTGGCCTACATGGGGCTGGAAAGCGGGTCATTTCCCAGGGCGGAGGAGGCCACTTCGACAATCCTGAGCCTGCCACTTTACCCTGAAATGTCTAAAGAGCAGGTCGAAAGGGTAGCAGATGCCGTAAAACAGCACGCCAAATAACCTGGAGGTCTTCCCGATATATAAGTGACTACCGCGCAAAAATTCTCCGTTGTACTTCCCCTGCATAATGAAGAAGGCAATCTCAGGGAACTTCACTCCAGACTTCAGGCGGTTTTTGAAGGGTTAGGGAGTCCCTACGAGATTATATTCGTAGATGACGCAAGCACAGATGAAAGCTTCGAGACCCTAAGAGACATAAACGCCAACAACCCCTTTGTAAGAGTTATACGGTTCAAAGAGAACTGTGGTGAGTCGGCCGGCCTTGCCGCAGGCTTCGAGGCGGCAAGGGGCGAGATTATCATAGCCATGGACGCGGACCTGCAGTGTGAACCGGGGGAAATACCGGGACTCATTGAAAAACTCAAGGACTACGACGTCGTGTGGGGCCTGCGGGCCGACAGGCAAGACGACCTGACAAGAAACGTGCTCTCCTGGGGAGGGAACTTCGTCCGAAGGGTGCTTATAGGCGATACCGCCGCGGACGCCGGTTCTCCGCTGCGCGCCATGAAAAAGGAAGTAACCCGGAAGGTCAGGCTGTTTAAGGGTTTGCATCGTTTCTACCCGACGCTATGCAGGATGGAAGGCTTTAGCGTGGTAGAAATCCCGATAACCCATTATCCAAGGAAACACGGACAATCCAAGTACAATATCAGAAACCGTCTCTTCAAATACATGGTAGACCTCATAGCGGTCAAGTGGATGCACAGCAGGTACATCGACTATGAGATAATAGAAGAATTAGATGAACGAACTTCTTAGGAAAGAACTACCCTGGGCGCTGATTTTAACCCTGCTGTGTCTTTCCCTGTACCTACCCTGCCTTGGCAACAGGGACCTGTGGGGGAGTGTCGAGCCACAGTACGCGGAAGTAGCCAGGGAGACATTGGTGGACGGGCACTGGATGATCCCCCACTACAACGGCACGCTCTATACTTTCAAACCGCCATTCTACCCATGGCTTATAGCGCTGACCAGCATTCCGGTGGGGGACGTCACAGAGTTTACCGCGCGGCTGCCGTCCGCTCTGAGCGCCCTTGGGATGATACTGCTCGTTTACTTCCTGGGTAAAGAACTCCTTGGTCAGCGTGCCGGACTGCTCGCGGCGTTAATACTAATCTCGTCGCCACAGTTCTATAAATCCGCCTGCATGGTACGCATAGACATGCCCCTGGCCTTCCTCGCCACGGCCAGTATGACGGCGCTATACCTGGGTCTTGCTCGTCCCAGTACCGCCTATTACCTGCTGGGATGGTTTCTTGCAACGCTGGCGTCGATGTTAAAGGGCCCGTTAGTACCACTTGTAATGGCGACTGTAGTACTCATATACCTCTGTTCCAAGAGAGATTTTAGGCTACTTATCAGCCGGTGGACGGCCCTCGGCGCCCTAATCTCCGTTGCGACCTTTTCGGCATGGCTTCTGCCCGTTTACTTCGGGGATGGGCGCAACTACATAAATGAGATGTACATCTTGTTGAGCGCATATACGACACACGAATACCATACAGAGAGTATCTACTTTTACCTGCCGGAGCTGTTAGGGATTGGCCCCTGGGTCTTACTAATCCCGGTAGCCATATTCATGTTTTTCAGAGACAGGGTGGAAGGACTAAGATTGCCCTGCGTGTGGTTTCTGGTCATGCTGTTCGTCTTCAGCATGATAGCCACCAAGCACAGCAGGTACCTTCTGCCGCTGTATCCCGCCGCCGCGCTGCTTGCCGCGTTTCCGCTGGACAGATACGTGTCAAAGAGCGCGCCCTCATGGCCGGGATTAAAGGCGTTTCCGCTCCTCTTGTTTGCCGTTATAGTAGGTGTCGAAATAGCGCTGCTGAGTTCCGGTTGCCTTCCATTTCCGGTCGTGAGTCTTGCCGCAGGCGTCGTGTGCCTCCTTCTGGCGATATTTTTCGCCCAGCGAGCCGGCCAGTTCCACCTGGTCTTCTGGGCCGTACTGCTGGTGATGGTCGCCTTTGGAGTAGGCCGCAACCAGTTCCTTCTGCCGGGGGAGAACGAAAAGAGGTCGGAAAAGGCCCTTTGCCAGGACATCATCAATCACATCGAACCCGGCGCCGAATGGGGCGTGTACGACAACCTGAGGGCGGCGTATATCTTTTACACCAGGACATACCCGAGAAGCCTCGTGAACGAAAAGTCTCTGGCTGAATTCTTTTCGTCCGATAAGAAAGTCTATTGCCTCATAAGCGAGGAGAAACTCAAGAAACTAGAACTACCCGTGACGGAAGCGGCCAGACTGAAGGGTACGGACAAGCATAACACTGTATTCATGCTTATCTCCAATCGATAGGGGCACGTGTGAGCACAACTGAAACATTGCAAAGGTACAAGAGATGAAGGCACCTCTGGACAAAGGACAACTGACAGGTGAACGCTTTTTCCCCGTATTCCTGACCTTTGTCTGTCTGGCGCTCTACGTCCCCGGCCTGGCCGGAAGAGAATTCTGGTGTGGGCGCGAGACGCTCTACGCGCAGGTCGCGAGGGACATGCTCCATAACGGACACTGGTTTGTGCCGTACTTTAACGGCGAGCTTTACGTCAACAAACCCCCCCTGTTCTTCTGGCTCATCGCCTTGACAAGCATGCCTGTCGGAGACATAACGCCGGTTACCATGAGGCTGCCGTCGGCCGTCTCGGCCCTGGGCACGGTGCTTGTGGTTTATTTCCTCGGCAGGAGGCTTTACGGGGCACGAACGGGCCTCATTGCGGGCCTCATCCTCGCCTCAAGCCCCGGATTCTACAAATACGCCTGCGTGGGAAAACTGGAGTTACTCTTAAGCTTTTTCATTACCGCCAGTATAGCGGCGTTTTATTTCGGCCTTACCGCGTCAACCGACAAGAGACGCTATTTCCTCTGGGCATGGTTCCTGATGGGACTGGCCATGCTGACCAAGGGGCTTGGCGTGGCACTAATCGTCCCGGTCATACTCCTTTACCTCCTCAGCCGCAGGGAGCTTTACCGCGTCTGGGAGACCAGACCCATACTCGGAGGGCTCATACTCTTGGCCACGATGGCGGTGTGGCTTCTGCCGGGATACCTCTCAGGCGGGCAGGAATACATACACGGCCTGGTAGAACACTTCAGCTACCATGTAAGCAAGGGGCCAAAATACATGAAACCTTTTTATTACCTGACAGAATCTTTCGTGGGGACACTACCCTGGTCACTGGTCCTGCCGGGGGTCTTCTTCTACCTGAGGCGTGGAGAGGCGGATGAGAGACACCGGGAGGGGCTCCGCCTTACTGCGACGTGGTTCCTGGCCATGTGGGTTGTGTTCTCCCTCATCATGGCAAAACGCTCGAGATACATACTGCCCATGTATCCGGCAGTGGCCCTGGCCGCCGCAGTTCTATGGGAAGATTATGTCTCCAGAAGCTCCGAGACGTGGGCCAACATAAAAACGATACCGGTCCTTGCCCTTTCATTGTTATCCGGAACGGTTGTTGTGCTTGTCATCACCGGCACCATCCCGCTTACAAACGTTACAGGCAACGTCGCGGCCCTGTGTCTCGTATTGCTGCTTCTGGCCTGGCTGTTATCGATTAGAGACCGCCAGTACAAGGTCCTTTTCATCAGTCTTTTCTTGATGATTACCAGTTTTGAGATAGCGTACATGGAGATAATACTGCCCGTAGAGAGCCAGGCAGGTACGGAAAAAGTCGTCTGTGAGAAAGCGCTCGCAAACATGGAGCCGGGCGCGCGCTGGACACTTTACGGGTTCTTCAGCCCGGACTATGTGTTCTACAGCAACATGACTATCAAGTCCGTCTCGACGCAACAGGAGCTGGCGGATTTCTTTTCATCCGAAGACAGGGTCTATTGTCTGGTGGATGAAGAAGATTATGCGGAATTAGACCTCTCACCCTTCAACGTATCGGCCTTCAAGATAGCGACCCTCAATAAGACCGGCAAGAGGGCGGCCACTTACATCCTGATATCAAACAGGCCCGGCAAACGTAACGGGGCCACACAAGAGGTTGAGCTATGAGAGACTTGTTGCAGGGTAATGCGCGAAGCGCCGTTTTCATCCTTGTATGCCTCTGGATGGTGGTCTTTTTGCCGAACCTCTGGCTCAGGGAGTTTACGGGCACGGACGAACCCCAGTACGCACAGATAGGCAGAGAGGTGCTGGTAGACGGCCACTGGTCAGCGCTGCGCCTTAACGGCAACCCGTACTACGGCGAGCCGCCCCTGTACTTTTGGCTTGAGGCCGTATTCAGCCTGCCCCGGGGAGACGTGACAGAGGCAACGGCCATCCTGCCCTCCATGCTTATGGGACTGGGTACGGTGTTACTGGTGTACTTTCTGGGAAGAATGCTCTTTAACCACCGGGCGGGCATGCTGGCGGCCCTAATAATGGCCACCATGGCACAGTTCCACAAGTTCAGCTGTATGGCCCGGCTGGACGTGCCCTTTGCCTTCCTGGTTACCGCGTCTCTGGCTGCGTTCTACTCCGGTTACGTCAGTCCCGACGGCAGAAAAATGTATATGCTTATGGCATGGGCGCTTATGGGCCTGGCAGCCATAACGACCAAGGGCCCCGTGGCCTTCGTGATGGTCGGCGGTGTCGTCATTGCGTTTCTGTTGTGGCGCAGGGACCTGGGGTTTCTCAAGAAAACTCGGCCGCTATCGGGAGGTTTGCTTCTTGCAGCAGTCATACTCGTCTGGCTTATGCCTGCATACCTCACGGACGGCAGGTCATACATCGACGGGCTGTTGGGACAATTCTCGCACCATGCGAAGACCCCCCTGGGCATAGATAAATTCTTCTTCTATTTCTCGAACATCTTCTCCGGCACGCTGCCATGGTCACTAGCGTTACCCGCTATCCTCTATCTATACGTAAAGGATATGACGGACGAAAGAGAGAGGCAGGGGGTCGCGTTTGCGGGGTTGTGGATTCTCGCCATGCTCTTCATTTTCTCGATAGCCCTGCAAAAATTCAGCCGCTACATCCTGCCCACCTACCCGGCTGTGGCCGTCCTCCTCGGATATTTCTGGGACCGGCTTATGAAGGAACCGCCTCTAAAGGAGTGGCCTAGGACCTTGCCGCCGCTTGCGTACGGTCTGGCCGTGTTCGTAGGCCTTATGGTTGCCTATGTCTTCGTGGAGGCCCACGCACACCGGTTCCACCCCTCCCCGTTGGAGATTGCCGTCATGGCCGCAACTACCATCTGCCTGGCGGCATCACTGTGGTACGCTTTTAGGACCAGGCAACTGATGGTATTATTCGTCATTGTGTTCATGCTGACAATCAGCTTCGAGGCCTCATACGGCAGACTGGTGTTCTCAAGGGACAACGAGAAACGGTCTGAGAAGTCACTTTGTCTCAAGATAGCGGGTCTCATCGAGCCGGGTACGCCCTGGGTTATTTACAATATGTTCAGACCGGCCCATATCTACTATACCAGGTCTCATCCAAAGCTCACTTTCTCTCAAGAGGAATTTCTTTCCACTATGAGCAATGAGGGAAAGGTTTATGGCCTTATTTGTGAAGAGGATTTTCAGGGCCTGCCTTCGAGAAAAAACCTGTCTCTATACCAGGTGGAGAGGCTGAAGCCGCCGAAAAGGAGCATGGGAACCCTGCTGCTTATTTCAAACAAAAAACCTGAAAAAACCCCTACACCGCCTTGATAACACGGGGCATTTTTGTTTATCTGGTGTGTACACGGCCCTTTCGCCGGTTTAGATTTAGATTAAGAACGGACGGTAATTATAAACGCTTCCCGCGCACCGCTTATGACGACGCCGACAAAGAAAACGAGGGATAATGATTAACATAAAAGAGCCCTTCAAGACAGACGGATTCTCGCTGGCCGTCCTGATCCTTGTATCGCTGGTAATGTTCTTTTTAGACCTTGGCGGCAGAGACCTTTGGGCCCCTGACGAAGGAGAGTATGCGCAGATATCACAAGAAATGCTGGAGACCGGAGAGTGGGTTATCCCCCAACTGAACGGGGTACCTTCGGCTCAGAAACCGCCTTTTTTTAACTGGGCCGCTGCCGTCCTCTCGCTTCCGATAGGCAGGGTTACCGAGCTGACCGCCCGTCTGCCTTCTGCCGTTATGGGCATGATAGGGGTACTTGCCACCTACTGGCTGGGCGTGCGGCTGTTCAGAAGAAGGGCCGCTTTTCTCTCGGCGCTGGTGCTGGTGACCTCACCCATATACCTGCATCAGGCGCGATGGGCACAGGTCGACATGGTATATTCAACCTTTGTTTGCCTCACGCTGGTAAGTTTTTACTACGGTTATCTAAACGGCGCGAACAGGGTCAGGTATTTTCTTATCGGCTCCGTGTTTATGTCCCTCGGCACGTTGACCAAGGGGCCCGCAGCCATCGCACTCCCGGGAATGACCATACTTATCTTCCTGGTCCTGACAAAAAGGCTCAGGGGATTCCTCACACGGGATTTAATCCTGTGTCTGGTAGTCTTTGTCGTCATCGTCTCTCCCTGGTACCTGTCCGTGTATATGAAAGCCGGTTCGGATTTCGCGTGGGAGTTGATAGTAAAACACAATTTCTATATGTTCTTTGACACCTGGAGCCATAAACGCCCGTTTTATTATTATTTCATCAACCTTCCCTGGGAGTTCTTCCCGTGGATTGTCTTCCTGCCGGCGGCCATGCTGAACATGTTTGCGCGTGATGAAGAAAGGGAGCAAAGACTGTTTCTCTTGGTCTGGTTCATCGGCATGTTTTGCTTCTTCACCCTGTCACAGGCAAAGCAGGGGAAATACATCCTGCCCCTGTTCCCCGCCATCGCGCTCATAGTAGGCAGATTCTGGGACGATGTAATCTTCGACAGACAGTCACTGTCTTACACCAAATGCATCTTCGTGCCGGTTACGTTCATCGCAATAGTAATGGTCTTCGGCGGCGCCGTGGGCACATGGATTGTTAACAACCATCGCCCTGAGTTTCTGAAGGTCTCCCTACCCATGGGGACGTTATTTGCCCTTTCAGGCGCGGCCATGTTCATAACGGCGCTCTTCCGCGTGAAGAAGGGGCTCTTTGCGACGATAGTCATCGCGTTGGTGCTGATTTCCACGTATCTCACGCTTTTTATCAACCCGAAGCTCAACCATTACAAGAGCGCGAGGGTCTTTTGTGAGAAAACGGTAAAGATTACAAAAGGCAGAGAGCTTGGCATCTATGGAATTTTTTTGCATCAGATGGGTCCGTACGTATTCTACACCGGCAGGAAGCTGAAAACCTTTGACAATGAAGGGGAGGTAGTACAGTTTTTTGGCGCTAAAGAAGGGGCGTTTTGCATCATGAGGGATACGTACCTTAAGACCTTCAGAGACCAATACAGCGGTCCGGTGCACAAACTCCTCTCCGCGTCGGTAGGACACAGAAAGGTGCTACTGATATCCAATCAACCGCTAGAATAACGCCTTTATGATGCTGCCGGTGTATATGGCGTTAGGAGCCACTTCACAGGGCATCCAGCAACCGGGGCAGTTTCTGACCGTCTCCCTGTAGCGTTCCATCTCCTCGCCATACCATAACTCTCGGAAGTCCTGTTTGGTCAGGTCCCCCACGATAGTGTTGCTGTGTATGCAGACAGGCACCTCACCGGTGGGCAGTATCCTGATATGGCTGGTAAGGGCGACACATCTTGTGCTCGGCGTCTTCTTGTTATACAAAAGTCTGTTCTTGAGCCCTTCGTTAAAGAACTTCTTTATCAGACCCTCCCTGAAGTTAAAGCTCTGAGTGTCCTTCAGGATGTTTTCCAGTATCCTGTCGATTTCCTCCGGGGTGAAGGGGTCCAGAAATGAAAACTCACCCCGTTTTCCCATTTCGTCGGTATCAGACCGTGATTCCAGTAGAATGCGGTCGTCTCTGGCGAGTTGATACTGAAGGTCTACGCCAAGGCCGTCGCACATCTCCTGTAAGGGCTCTATCTGGTCTATGTTACCCCTGGTAATGGTAAGGTTTACGCCAAGGGCGATGCCTCTGCGTTCCCTCAGCCTTACCAGGCCCTCCAGCGTGGCATATGCCTTATCAAAGCTCTTCGCGCCCCTTATATCGTCATGGCGGCTGCCCACACCGTCCAGCGAGACCCTGAAGTGAAACCTGGGAGAGCCCAGCTCATCGGCAAATTCCACTATCTTTTGGGTCTGTATGCCGTTTGTGTTTATCATCATCACGCTTGGGTCGGACACCTTTATTATGTGGCGGACAACCTCTCCCAAATCATCCCTGACAAAGGGCTCGCCACCCGTAATCCTCACCACGTCAAGCTGGTCAAGCTGGTCAAAGACGGCCTTTATCTGGTCGGTGTCCATCTCCGCCTTATCTTCACGCTCGGGAATACTGCACATCGAGCACTTCAGCTCGCACCTCCAGGTAATCAGGAACGTGCATAGGGCGGGCGCAGGTGTCCACCTCAGGTTGTTGTAGATGACGTGTTTTAATAGATTCAGGTATAATGCCATTATGTGTCGTGCTCTAGCTTGCAACGTACCGTATAAGTCTTCTTCCCCTGCGACTCGTAATATACCCTGACAAGCAACTCCGCCAGCAGCCCTGACGTGATAATCTGCACCGCCAGAAAGAGGCAAAGGACGCAAACGGACAGAGAGACCTTCGTGCCGAGCACGTCTCCGTAGAATATCTTCAGGTATGCCAGCCTCATGCCGAGAAATACCCCGATGAGACCGAAGAAGCTGCCTATCGGGCCAAGGATGTGCAAGGGCCTGGTTGAATAGGTCAGCAGGAACTTCATGGTTATCATGTCAAAAAACACCCTGGGTATCCTGCCCAAACCATATTTTGACTGCCCGTGCCTTCTGGGCTCGTTCCTGACCCGTATCTCAACAACGCTGGCGCCGATATTCTTCGCCAGCACCGGTATGAAGCGGTGATGTTCGCCGTACAACTTTATGCCGCTGACGACCTCCGCCCGATACGCCTTGTAGGCGTTTCCGAAGTCATGGATGTCAAGGCCTGAAAGCCTCGCAATGCACCAGTTTGCTATCAGAGACGGCAGCCTTCTTGTAAGAAAAGGCTCCTTTCTGTCCATCCTCCACGCGCTAACAACGTCAAAGCCCTCGTCTATCTTCTCAATAAACCTTGGAATATCCTCCGGACAGTCCTGGAGGTCGCCGTCTATGGTGAGAATAATGGCGCCCGTCGCATTGTCAAAACCGGCCGACAACGCGGGCGCCTTGCCGAAATTCATGCGCAGCTCTATAACCTTTACCCGGTTATCCCCGTGGAAGATGTCTTCAAGAACCTGCCGGGTGTTGTCCGTGCTGCCGTCATTTACAAATATGAGCTCGTACTCCCTTTTCAGGCCGTCAAGAACGTCCTTAAGCCTCTTGTAGAGTTCGGGCACGCTCTCTTCTTCATTGAACAAAGGCACCACCACAGATATGTCTACTTTGTATTCTTTTTTCTCTTCCACCCGGGCCAGAACCCCTTTTATTAGACCTGCCATGAAGACTTGAGCTTGAAAGTAGAGATACTAAAAGAACCAATAAAAGTCAATCCTCAACTTCTGCTATCATGAGACTTAGAGACAGAATCCTTGACAGGCCGGCCCCGCTGTGTTAAATTTAGTTCTTCGTAAGTACAGAAAGGAAGCATCATGAATGTCATAGATAGCCTTGAGAAGAGGACGTCCACCAAGATCACATGCCCCGCCATTGGCCAGGCTGTGGACGTAAAGACAAAGATAGTAGAAGGAGAAAAGGAACGCCACCAGGTCTTCAGCGGAATGGTTATCGCCCGAAAGGGAAGTGGAAACAGAAAGACCTTTACCGTTAGAAGACTTGTGCAAGGCGAAGGGGTGGAACGTACGTTCCCCCTGTACTCCCCACGGCTTGTAGGCGTGAAGGTCGTAAAGTCTGGTAAGGTCAAACGCGCGAAGCTTTACTATATGCGTGAAAGAACGGGTAAAGCCACCAGGCTGAAGGAAAAGTTTGCCGAGAGACAGAACTCCTCATAAGTCCGGCCAAACCTCCCCTAGCTGCACACACCTGAAAGGAGCAGTTACATCAAAGGAAGCCGAATGGCCCTCGGCCTTGAAGGTGAGCAGGTAGCGTATGAGTTCCTGAAAAAACAGGGCTACAAGATACTCCAAAGGAACTACAGGCCTGGCAACACAGAGATTGACATAATAGGCTACGATAAAGGAACCATCGCCTTCCTGGAGGTCAAGACCGGGCTTTCCCGTAGATACGGGACACCGGAGATAAGGGTGACAGAAACAAAAAAGAGGCGTATCTACAAGACGGCGCAGGAGTATATAAAGGAACGGCGCCTCTCCGGACAACAATTTCGCTTTGACGTAGTCTCCGTCTTGTTCGACCCCGGCAAAGACATCCCAGAGGTGAAGCTCATTAAAGGCGCCTTCTCTCTGAAAACCTGACACAAATATGCTTGTAGACACACACGCACACCTGAACTTCCCGGACTACAGCAAGGACCTCAACGACGTAATCAACCGGGCTGTGGCAGAAGGGGTAAAGTACGTTATCGAAGTAGGTACGGACGCCCCCTCAAGCAAGAGGGCCCTGGAGCTCGCACGGGAGTATCCGTTTATCTACGCAAGCGTGGGCATTCACCCCAACGACGCCACCTCAAGCACGGAAAGAGACTGGCAGGAAATAAAGTCTCTCGCCCGTGAACGGAAGGTCGTGGCAATAGGCGAGACGGGACTGGACTACCACCACAACCACAGCACCAAAGAAGACCAGCGGCGCTTGTTTGAAAGACATATAGAACTCGCCCTGGAGACCAAGTTGCCCCTTATAATACACTGCAGGGAGGCAATGGACGACTGCCTGGACGTTCTGAGAAAATTCTCCGGCAGGCCGCTGAAAGGCACGTTTCACTGCTTCAACGGCTCCGAAGAAGCGGCAGAAGAATGCCTCAGCATGGGCTTTTACGTGTCATTCGCCGGTCCCGTCACCTTCCCGAACGCGCATCGGCTGCGCGAGGTTGTCAAATCAGTCCCGGTGGAAAGGCTGCTGCTTGAAACAGACTCTCCATTCCTGGCTCCCCAGCCCAGGAGGGGCAAGCGAAACGAACCCGCTTTCCTCAGGCACGTCTTGCCGGTGCTGGCGCAAATATATAGCCTTACCGAAGAAGACATAGCCAGAGTCACCACCTTTAATGCGCTGGAACTGTTCGGCATCGGTGGTGGAAACAACAACCACAACGGCAAGATTGCCTACATGATAAGAAACTCACTCTATCTCAACATCACAAACCGGTGCTCTAACTTGTGCAGTTTCTGTCCCAGGGAGGAGCGCCCCTGCGTAAAAGGCCACTACCTCGGCCTGGACACTGACCCTGACAAGGAACCCACCACGCGGGAGATTATCGAGGCGATAGAAGGAATGGATGATAGCGATATCAATGGCCGCGACGAGGTTGTTTTTTGTGGGTACGGAGAGCCGACCGAGCGGCTGGACGTCGTAAAAGAAATAGCAAGGTACCTGCGGGAAAAAGGCGTAAAAAAGATACGTCTCAACACCAACGGGCAGGGAGACCTGATAAACGGCAGGCCGGTCTCGGAGGAACTGGACGGCCTGATAGACTCCGTTTACGTCAGCCTGAACAGCGCCAACAGTGAGGACTACGAGGCCCTCTGTTCTCCCAGGTACGGCGACCGCGCCTACCCGGCGCTTCTTGAGTTTACCCGCACGGCCAAGGAAACGTTCCCGGAGGTGACACTGAGCGTGGTGGACGTCCCGGGACTCGACACGAAGGCGTGTGAACGGATAGCCCGTGAGCTCGGAGTAGGCTTCAGGGTAAGGGGTTATAACAACCTGGGATGATTAGAAAAGCGAACGTCTCAGATACGGAAAGCATCCTCAGAACCATCAACCGCTTTGCCGAAAAGGACCTGATGCTGCCGCGCTCGCTCCAGGAGATCTACGAGAACATCAGGGACTATACGGTCTATCTGGAAGGCGAACGCCTCGTTGGTTGCGCCGCCCTTCACGTATTTTGGAAGGACCTCGCCGAGATAAAGTCGCTGGCGGTAGATGAATCCTGCCAGGGAAAGGGCATAGCGAAAGAACTGGTAAGAGAATGCGTCAAAGAGGCCGCCGCGTTAGGGGCCAGCAAGGCATTCGTGCTGACCTACCTTCCTGATTTCTTCCTGCCGCTCGGCTTCCGCATTGTAGAGAAAGAGAGCCTTCCCCAGAAGATTTGGACGGAATGCATAAAGTGCCACAAGTTCCCGGAATGTACAGAGATCGCTATGATATTGGACCTGCCCGCCTCTATCTAGGTACTGCTCCTCAACCCCCTCTGAATCACTCGCAGTCGTTTTGGCTATAACGGCAAAGAGTTCCTCAATCTTGTAGGCCTGTCCTCTCTCGCAGCCGAAGTTCCCTTATCTTCTGTTGAAGCGCCTGCCGATGCATACCGAGCGCACTCGCGGTCCGGGTGACGTTGCCGTCGTGCTCGCCCAAGCTCTGGGTGATAAACTCCCGCTCAAAGGCCTCCACCGCCCTTTTCTTCGCCTCCTTGAAAGGCAGGTCGAAATCTATGTCCAGCTTGCTAGCCGACCGAACCGGGAGCCCCTCCGTCGAGCCTGAAACTTCACCGGGAATGTCTTCCAGGGTAAGGATGGAATCACCCGCCAGCACGATCGCGCTCTCCAGCACGTTGGCCAGCTGTCGCACGTTGCCGGGCCAGTCATACGACATCACCAATTGCATCACATCCTTCGATACACCTTTGACGTCCTTGCCGTGCTTCTTTGAGAAAAGGCCGAGAAAATGGTGCACCAGCATCGGTATATCGTCGCGACGCTGCCTGAGCGGGGGCAGCGTTATCTCTACCACCTTCAACCTGTAATAAAGGTCTTCACGAAAGGTCCCTTCCTTTATCTCGTTCTGAAGGTCCTTATTGGTGGCGCTGAGCACACGCACGTCTACGTGCAACGTCTCCACACCGCCCAGCCTCTCGAACCTCTGGTCCTCCACGGCCCTCAGGAGCTTGGCCTGGGTGCTGACGCTCATGTCCCCCACCTCGTCAAGGAACAGGGTGCCGCCGTCGGCCTGCTCAAACTTTCCGACACGGCGGCTCGTCGCCCCGGTGAAGGCCCCCTTCTCGTGACCGAACAGTTCACTCTCTATAAGGGTATCGGGCACGGCGGAGCAGTTCATAACCACGAGGGGCCCTCTCGAACGTTTGCTCCTCTTATGCACCTCCCGCGCGACCAGATCCTTGCCGCTGCCACTCTCGCCCAATATAAGCACGGTAACGTCGGTCGCGGCAACCTTCCCTATCTTGACAAATACGTCCTTTATCGCCTCCGTCTGACCCAGAATCTCTCCCATGGAGTCAAGATTCTCGAGCTGTGACCTCAGGCGTTTGTTCTCGTCCCGGAGGGCAAGGTTCTCCATGGCATTCTTGGCAATGAGCCGCAGCTCGTCTATCTCAAACGGCTTTGCCACGTAGTCGTAGGCGCCCTTCTTCATGGCCTCTACGGCTATCTTCTCAGAGCCGTGGGCCGTGACGATAACCACCAGCGGCGGGTCTTCCGCCTCTCTTACCCTGCCCAACACCTCAAGCCCGTTCATATCGGGCATGTTGATGTCCAGAAAGACCAGTCCGGGACATTCCGCGTCTATGGCATCTAACGCCTCAGGGCCACTAGCGGCCTCGTAAACCGTGTACCCTTCATTTTCGAGCGCCATCTTCATCCCAAACCGGGCGCCCTTCTCATCATCCACAATAAGTATCGACGGAAAACCCATAGCTGCCCTCTTTCTCATCCACCCGCCGCTTGAGCGGGTGTTGGCACGTAACCCCCTTGAACTGGCAACCTTACAATGAAGCTCGTTCCCGCACCTGCGGCAAGATTCTCAACCGACACGCTGCCGCCCATCTCTTCCAGGCGCTTACGCACTATCGAGAGCCCCAGGCCCGTACCCGTCTGTTTTGTGGTATAAAACGGCTCAAATATCTTGTCCGCAGATTCCGCAGACACGCCCGACCCGCTGTCGGTAACCCTTATCTCAAGTACATTACCTCTGATGACGCCGTCGTCGACCCCAGCGGTTATGGATAGTGTCCCTCCCTGTGGCATGGCCTGTATGCCATTGTGTATAAGATTAAAAAATATCTCCTCCAGCGCACCCTCCTCCGCATTAATCAGAGGGATGTGGTCCTGTACCTCACGATGTATGCTGACGCCGTTTCTTGTGGCCTCGTGCCTCATCACCATAAGCACACTGTTCAGGATGTCGGAGAGCTTGTAGTTCTGCTTCTTGCCGCCTGCCGGTCTTGCGAACTGAAGTAGCTGGTTAACCACCTTGGTAAGCCTGTCCACTTCATTCACGATTATGGAAAGCGCCTCTTTGCTCTTCTCGTCCCGCTTGGCGTCCTCTCTCAGCACCTGAACAATCGACTTTATGGAGCTCAAAGGGTTCTTCACTTCGTGGGCCACACTGGCGGACAATCTGCCCAGGCTGAGGAGCTTCTCACTCTCCAGCATCTTTCGCTCAAGCTGAAGCTTTTCGTCTATCAGTCTGGACTTTGCCAGGGCAGAGGAAATCTGGTTGGAGATTATCAACAGTTGTTCCAGGTTGTCCGACGGTAAGGGAAAACCATGGGTAGACCTGTCAAGACACAAGAGACCGATTAAGTTCCTCTCCTCAAATATAGGACACACATAATGCGCCTCCAGCGACTTCATCTCGGCCACGATATGGACATCCTTGGTTTCAGGTCTCTCAAGCACTGCAAGCTCACCTGTGGCAAAATACCGTATGATATTGCTCACGTCATCCGTGGTAAGCGCCCGGCTGCTGTCGTCACCTGAAATCTCGACGTTTTTTCCCCTGAAAAGCAGGAGTTTGACCTTCTTGGTGCCCGTGGCGTTCCTCACGGCCTGCATCACGTAGTTAAGCAGGCCCGGAAGGTCAACCAGCGAATCTTCAGCGATACTATGGCTGAGGTCGTTCAACAGGTATTCGCTGTCGGCGATTCTCCTGAAAAAGAGCGTCCTCATGAGATTCTGCAACGTCTCCTTGAGCTTCGGGAACCAGAAAACCAGGGCAATGACAAGCGTGACCTCCAGCACCCTTGAATTCACGTCATAGTGCTTGTACATGTATTTTGAGAACTGGTTTATCCCGAAGTAGTAAAGGCATGCGAGTATCAGCGTGAGGAACGAGTAAAAAACGCTCCTCCTCAACACAAATTCCATATAGTTAAAGCGGTATACAAAATAAGAAAAAATTATACTCGGAAATATAGACGACAGCATGGCGGCTAGGACGACGTAATCGCCCACGTAGGAGAGGTGCCTGCCCTCCAGAAGCACTATAACCCCTATAAAGGCGGCAATCGAAACAAGCACCCAGGAGATGTAGACGTGAAACCTCTGCTCTTCGTGGTCATCGGCAAGCCTTGAAACCTTGTAGGATATCAGGGCCGCCCCAACCAGGGCAATCATCAGCCACATCACGAAGGGCTTCACAAAAGGGGTTATCGCCGTGAAAAGAAACGGCTCGTCTGATAAAATCATCTGCCTGATGGCCACCGAAAAGGGCAGTACCGGCAGATAGACCACAACGGTTATAAACCCCTGCAATCTTTTGCTCATCCGCATACCCCTCTCCGTCAGATACAGGGTAGCCGTGTGAAGAAGCAAACTGGGGATAAAGCCTATTCCGATATAAGCGGCGGCGTCGGCAACATAATAGATAGACGGGACGTTTCTGCCCAGCAACATCATACTGAATATACTTATGGTGTTGCCCACATTCCACATGGTCACCGACACCACCAGGAAGAAAAAGGCCATCTCGCTCGGGGTCTTGTTCTTCCTCTGATAGATTAGGCCCAGGAGAACCACGTGGAGGACGCTTCCCACCATGAAGCCCGTAAGGGAAACTATGTCGTATAGCGGCATCTATAATACCTTTCGCTAAGGAGTTACAATAAGATGATAGTTCGGGGCAAGTTGCGTGTCAACAGGGAAAAACCTTGTAAAATCTGGTTAATCTCTGGTATTATTTGGAGTTACATTGTTTGAGTGTATTATTTCAAGCAGTACCACACACATTAGGAAGGTTTGTAGATGGAAAGTATCGCTGAAAAAATCCTGAGGCTTAAAAAGGATAAAAATGCCGTCATCCTCGCCCATAATTACCAGAGGGGCGAGATACAAGATATAGCCGACTTCGCCGGGGACTCGCTGGGTCTGTCCCAGCAGGCGGCCGAGACCGACGCGGACGTGATAGTCTTTTGCGGCGTTCACTTTATGGCCGAAACAGCCGCTATCCTCAGCCCGGACAAGAAGGTGCTGTTGCCCGACCCGCAGTCAGGCTGCCCGATGGCAGACATGATAACCGCCGACGGACTCAGGAAAATGAAGTCTGAGAACCCCGGCGCGACGGTGGTCTGCTACGTCAACACCACCGCCGCAGTTAAGGCGGAGAGCGACATCTGTTGCACCTCTTCAAACGCCGAGAAAGTGGTATCGTCCATTCCGGAAGACCAGGGGGTTATCTTCGTGCCGGATAAGAGCCTCGGGGCCTACGTCGCTTCACAACTGGGCAGGAAGATGACGTTCTGGCCGGGCTTCTGCCCCACACACCACCGTATCCTGGCGCAGGACGTAGAGAAGCGTAAACAAGAATACCCCAACGCAAAGGTGGTGGCGCACCCCGAATGCACGGCGGACGTACTCGAACTTGCGGACCTGGTGGCCAGCACCACCGGTATTGCAAGATTCTGCCGGGAGTCCGACGTCAAAGAGATTATCGTGGGTACGGAAAACGGGATAATACACCGCCTGAAGAAGGAAAGCCCGGACAAGACCTTCATTGAGATAACCGAACAGGCGACGTGTCCCAACATGAAAAAGAACACCCTCGAAAAAGTACTCTGGTGCCTCGAGGACCTGAATACGGATACAGATACGGAATCGGAACACGTGGTCACCGTGCCCGAAGACATCGCCAAAAAGGCACGGCTGGCGATAGAAAGGATGCTGGAGCTTTCAAGACCCAGCCCCGCATTGAAGGGCTAGGGACGAATAAAGCCCCTGAATATCACGGACATCACGACCGCAGGAAACCCACACCCTTGAAGCTAAAAGACTCCGACAGAACAAACGGGAAGGCCCGGAGGCTTAACGACATCATACGAGACCTGGACAGCGTTGTGGTGGCCTTTTCGGGTGGTGTCGACAGCGCCCTCCTGTCCAGGCTAAGTTTCGACATCCTCGGCGACAAGGCGCTCGCCGTCACTGCCAGCTCAGAGACCTACCCGGCCCACGAACTCGAATCCGCAAAAAAACTGGCGAAAGAGATAGGCATCACGCATTTCATCATCGAGACGAAGGAACTGGAGATTGAGGGTTTTAGCGATAACCCGCCGGACAGATGCTATTTCTGCAAGTCAGAACTCTTCGGGAAACTGAGGGATATCGCAGACGGGGAAGGCTACGCCAACGTGGCCGACGGCACCAACTTGGACGACACGCAGGACTACAGACCCGGCTCCAAGGCCGCCCAGGAACTGGGCGTGCGCAGTCCGCTAAAGGAGGCCGGGCTGACAAAAGAGGACATACGCCGGCTATCGGAGGAACTCGAACTCTCGACCTGGGACAAGCCCTCTTACGCCTGCATGTCCAGCCGCTTTCCGTACGGCGAGGAGATTACGCTCGAAGACCTCGCGAAGGTCTCCGCCGCAGAGGATTTCCTGAGAGGGATGGGCCTGGGACAGTTCCGCGTGCGGCACCACGGTACCATCGCCCGGCTGGAACTGACACCCGAAGATTTTTCACTGGTCATCAAAAGACGAGACCAAATAACCGAAAAATTCAGGAAAATAGGATATACCTATATCACGCTCGACCTTCAGGGCTATCGCACCGGCAGCATGAACGAGGTGCTGGAGAAGAAGTAAGAAACCTGTTGTGGCTGTCCTTATAATTTGAACTCATAATATAGCATGGGTGCTCTGTCACCCATGTTTAATGCAACATCGCCGGTTTTGACTGGGGGCAGAGCCCCAGCCCTATATTGAAAAAGGTAGGGTGCGCGAGGGTGCCGCAGGGTCGTGCCGAAGGCAGATCCACCTTTTGCGTGATCCGAATCGGACATTGTAGGGGTCGAGCTTGCTCGACTAAATGGTAGGGGCAACCTCCTGTGGCTGCCAGTAGAAATGTCAAGGGTAGTGGCGGGGTTACCCCGCCCCTACGATAAAACACCGTAGGGTACGCCTCGGCGCACCGCAATTACTAAAAGGAACCAGCATTGGCCTACAAGAATCTTGGAGAATTCGTAGAAAAACTCGACAAAGAAGGCCAGCTGCACCGGGTCAAGGTAGAGGTAGACCCGGAGCTGGAGATAACCGAGATTACCGACAGGGTGACCAAGGCCGGAGGGCCCGCCCTGCTCTTTGAAAAGGTAAAGGGTTCTGAAGTGCCCCTGCTGATAAACGCCATGGGCTCGTTCGAGAGGATGTCACTGGCGCTGGGCGGCAGGACGCTGGACGAAATCGCCCGCGAGATAGAAGAACTCACCAAGCCCAAGACACCCAAGTCGTTTGTGGACAAGCTCAAATTCATCCCGACCCTTATGAAGCTGGCCAACTTTCCGCCTAAAATGGTAAACCACGCCCCGTGCCAGGAGGTGGTGATAACGGACGAGCCGTCTCTCTATAAATTCCCCATAATAAAATGCTGGCCCAAGGACGGTGGCCGGTTCATCACTATGCCTGCGGTATTTACCAAGAACCCTAAGACAGGGAACAGGAACGCCGGGATGTACCGGCTGCAGATATTCGACGAGCGGACGACGGGCATGCACTGGCACATGCACCACGACGGCGCCAGGCACTTCCGCATGAACAAGGCGGAAGGTAAGCGGACCGAGGTGGCCGTCTCGCTGGGAGGCGACCCGGCCGTCATCTACGCCGCCACCGCCCCCATGCCGCCCGACATAGACGAGATGATGTTCGCAGGGCTGCTCAGGAACAAGCCGGTGGAGATGGTGAAGTGCAAGACCATTGACCAGGAGGTGCCGGCAGAGGCGGAAATCATAATAGAAGGATACGTCGAGCCGGAGGAGACGCGCCTGGAGGGCCCGTTCGGCGACCATACAGGGTACTACTCGCTGGCCGACCAGTTCCCAGTCTTCCATGTAACCTGCATCACGCACCGCAAGGACCCCATCTACCCCACTACCATCGTGGGGCAGCCGCCACAGGAAGACTACTTCATGGGTAAGGCGACGGAGCGGATATTCCTGCCGCTACTCAAACTGACCATCCCGGAGATAGTCGACTTCAACATGCCCATGTTCGGCGTCTTCCACAACTGCGTCTTCGTATCGATAGACAAGCAGTACCCCTTCCACGCCCGGAAGGTGATGAGTTCCATCTGGGGTATGGGGCAGATGATGTTCAGCAAGATAATCGTGATTGTGGACAAGGACGTAAACGTCCAGGACCAGGACGAGGTCTTGTGGCGGATGTCGAACAACATAGACCCCCGGCGCGACACCGTCTTTACTGACGGCCCCCTTGACGAGCTCGACCACGCCTGCCCCATACCCAAGGCCGGCTCCAAGATGGGCATAGACGCCACCCGCAAGTGGCCCGAAGAGGGTTTTACGCGCGAATGGCCCGAAGACATCGTAATGACCCCCGAGATGAAGGCCCTGGTGGACCGGCGGTGGAAGGATTATGGATTAAAACCTTAAAACATTCTTTGTAGCGTCCGATCTCCGCATCGGACGTTGTAGGGGCAGGCCCCCGTGCCTGCCCTAGAAATTTACACGGGCAACCACAGGGGGTTGTCCCTACATAACGGCCATTTATTTTTATGTCACGGTCGAGCACGCTCGACTGTGCTACACACATGAACAATATCAAAGAACCACCTCCCACCGATAAACTGCTCAAGAAAGACGGCCGTGACATCCGCCGGATGTTCGCGTCCATCGCGCCCACGTACGACCTGTTGAACCGGCTGCTTAGCATGGGCTTTGACCGGAGGTGGCGGCAGCGGGCGGTCGAATTGAGCGGACTGAGCGAACTCCCTGAGACAGGGCAACCACAGGGGGTTGCCCCTACAAAATGCGTGCGGGTGCTGGACGTCTGCACCGGCACGGCCGACCTGGCCATAGCGTACTCACAGAAAATCGGGCCGGGCGGCGCGGTGGTAGGCTCGGACTTCTGCTGGGAGATGCTCGCGCTGGCCCCTGAAAAGCTGAAGACGCTCAGCCCCAAAGACTATGCCCACATAACACTGGTCCAGGCCGATGCGCTCCATCTGCCCTTCCCCGTAAATTCCTTCCAGGTGGCCTCGGTGGCCTTCGGGATAAGAAACGTCTCTGACCTGGAGCGGGGAATAAGGGAGATGGCGCGGGTCATCAGACCGGGCGGCAGGGTGGTCATACTGGAGTTCGGCCTGCCGGAGAGCCGCATATTCAAGATGGCCTATAACTTCTACTTTAACAGCGTGCTGCCCAGGGTGGGCAATCTGATAGCCGCTGTCGGCTCGTCCGAACGCACGCGTGCTTATGCATATTTACCAGCGTCGGTGGGCGAGTTCCCCGACGCGCGGGGACTGAGACGGCTTATGGAATCACTCGGCCTCACCGACGTAAAGTCGTATCCACTGAGCATGGGCATAGCCAACGTCCACATCGGGAAAAAACCTTAAAGGAGAGAGATATGGTTGAGGGTGGGAGTAAATTGGGAGGCAAGTATTTTGAAGAACCGAAGCCGGAGGGGATAATTGAGATAGACTGCCCCGATTGCGGAGAGACCGTGGAGTTTATGAGCGACGAGAAGAACAGAAAGTGCGACTGCGGAAAAACCATAGAAAGGCCGCGCTAGGGACCGCCAGTGATATATGAACTTGGCAGGACCATAACAGTATCAAGAGACGTCCGGGCAAAAAGCCTTTGACTAGCCCTGAAAAGTAGATATAATTTTCCGTAGTGCAAGGTCTTTTTCCGGTGTGTGTGCGTATGTAGTAGCAGTAGCAGTTCTTATGTAATATCTAATCCACTAAGACACACGTCAGCTCCCTTGCCCACATCAGGCAGCAAGACCACCGCACTACACTGGTGGTCAGGCCACTCCGGGCCCGTAGCTCAGTCGGTAGAGCAGTGGACTCATAATCCATTGGTCCCAGGTTCGAGCCCTGGCGGGCCCACCATACTATACAAGGACTTACGACTGGCAGGTAACAAGCTTCCTTGTCCTAGTGTCATGTAAGTGTCAAGTAAATCTGAGGAGTCCTTTCTACCGACACCTATTTTCTCATCAAGGACTTTTACGGCATCGGCCAAGTGGCTAGGGGCAAGGTGGGAATACCTCAGGGTCATATTAAGGCTTTTATGACCAAGGAGCTTCTTCACAGAGGTAATATCCTTCCCCGCCATTACGAGGTGAGAGGCAAAGGTGTGTCTCAGGTCATGGAACCTGAAACCATTAATACCTGCCCTCCTGCAAGCTGTAGCAAAGGACTTCTTCACTTCCTTGAACGGCCTGCCGTTTCTGTCGGTAAACAGGTACTCGCTCTCAGGGCCGTGAGGGACACCCTCCAGTGTTGCCCTTAGGGTGTCGTTGATATAGATTTCCCTACGTTCACCATTCTTGGTGTTGTCTAGTAGTATGAATCCATGCCTGAGGTCTACTTGCTCCCACTTGAGGCCTAGGATTTCACCCTTCCTCATACCAGTATGGAGGGCGGTTATCACAATGGGCTTAAGATGTGAGATGCAAGCCTCAGTAAGGGCATGACACTCCTTTTTAGACAGAAACCTCAACCTTCCGGGAGGTTCCTTTAACAGCTTGACCCTCCTTACCTTCTTCAAGGTATCTTCCTCGACCATCTCCCACTCTACAGCTTTCGTAAACATGTGTTTCAAAGTGGCAAGGAAACGGTTTACAGTAGCGGGCTTGTTACGCTGTAACCTCTCTGTCTGGTATTGCTCAATCAGCCTTGAGGTGAAACCTCTTAACGGATAGTTACCAAACACCTCTACCAGTTGGCCAACGAGTACCTTCTTGGTGGGGAAGCACCTCTGTCTCTCTGCCCACCTGAGATACTCCCCTGCCAGCTCCCTGAAACTGTGGTTCTTAATCCGCTTGATTTCAGGTGTCTTACCCTCACCTACAGCCTTCTTTCGGCAGGCCAAAAGGTACTCTGCATCCTTCCTTGAAGTTGACCTGCTACTCTCATACTGCATCTTGCCAAAGGGGTCTTGATAGCAAATCCACCATAAACGACTGGCCTTTCGCTTATAAAGACCCTTAGTCTTTGCCATACGACTTACCTCCTTTCATGGAGCGGTCTTATGTTGCTTGTTACTTTGTCGTACTCCAATGGAACACCACTAACAAAGACTGTCTCATACCTGGTCTCATAATATAGGTA